>DAISHM010000009.1:0-12498 GCA_036822535.1 Candidatus Caenarcanales bacterium | reverse complement strand
AGATCTCTATAAAAAATTTATAGAGAAATTTAATGTGAAGGATCAGGAAACTCTAGAAACTAATAAAAAAATTCAAGATTTATTGAGTAATTTCCGGCAGCAGGGCATCTTAACTTAAACTTAATCTCTATCTGGCTTTAATTATTAATAGAGGAATTATGTCAGCTCCATTTGTTAATCCATATGAAACTAAAGACGTAGTTGCTTCTACGCTTAATAATCTTGATAAGCAGACTCAAGATTTAATCTCTTATTTAGACGGCTTTTTCTCATCTGAGGTTACTAAAGATCGTGAATTAGTCTTTGATAATTGTGTAGTTGAGGTTTTAAAGCCATTTGATGTCGCTACTAGTTCTGGCGCTTTCTGGGATAAAGGAACTACTTATTATTTCCAGCCGATCGCAGAAAGACTTAGGGAGATCAGTCAGGAATTACAAGCAAGGTTAGTCAGTACTGATGTAACCCAGAACTTAAAAGACGGTATTAATCAGCTCTTTACTCAGACACTGAATAGCAGCCGTACTCAAGTGGTAAATGGCGGCACTAATCAGTTTGCTAATAATTGGCAGTATGAGCTTTGGTATAACAGCACGAATCCAAATGATCCAGTAAACAAATTTGATACCCCAGCTGAAATTAATGATTTTTTTAAAGCCATCGGCACTTCTGCATTTTTCTTAGCGGATGCTGCGTCTGATGAAGATACAGCTACTCAACCTATGAGTAGTAGTGCTTCTGGCCTTAAAATAGATGTGAAATTAGAGGGTATAGCAGATCTCCTAGATGATGGTGATAATTATTATAATGATTCGCCAGTTACTGACTATTTAGGTAGTGGTCAGGGAGTGCATAGTACAGCGAGGCAGGAAGAATTTTATTTAATTGGTAATAATCGAGTTCCAGTTTTTGGTAAATTCGAAAGCAAACCAGTTTTACCTAATGCTCCGACAGCTGCTCAAATAGAGCAATATAACAAAGAGTATTATGACTTTGTTAATCAGCGAATAGATCCTAAGAGTATTTACTGGAATGATGGTACTAAGACCAGTGAAGAAATCTTTCTAGGCATGGTGGCGATTATTTTAACTGGTCAAAAGCGTGTAGAGCCAGTAATACCGCCTAATGCAGCTAATCCTACAGATACTGCAAATGCCCTTAGAGCAGCTAATGAACAAATGATGAATAATGCTCTTACTGCTCTTGAGCAGCAGACTTACGATTATCTTATTAGTAGTAAAGCTTGGTATGATTCGGCACCACCAAGAAATGTTAACTCTGCAGTTAGTCCAGCACCACCTTCTTTTCTATTATCTAAAATGAATGCTGCTGGTACTATAGATTACAGTAATTATGATGGTAATTATGGTACTTTTGATCCATCAAGTACAGATAATTTGGCTAGTCTAATTGCTTCTGGTACGGGCTTGAGTACAGCTCAAGTTATAGATACTTTAAATAATTGGACTAATGCTGCTTATCAAGCAAATGTAAATAAAATCACAGCTTACTATACACAGTCTTACTTAAATGCCAGTATTGCTTCTTCTTTTCCTCAGGAAGATAGTTCTTTAGCGACTAAAAACTTCTTTCTTCATAATGCCTTTTCTAATAAAGAACCTGGTGATAACCCTTATCTAACTTCAGATAAGGTACTCAAATTTGATCAAGTTTTAACAGATATCCCAGCAGATTATCTTCGAGCTCCTGAAAATACACCTGTAACAGGCATTTCTACGCAAATGATGCAGTTAATGGATATGTTTTTAGAGAATTTTGATATTAGTTCTGCACGTTATGTCGAAGATAAAAGAACTTTAGTAGATTTGTTTACTGGTAAATTAGTTAATGCTGCTGGTGATAATAAAGAGCTCACTAAGCTTTTATTTCAGAATATTAGTGATGCTGCTGATGATATTGCAGCTCAATCAAAAAATATTTTAACTAGAGGTGTAGCAGACGCTGTCGAGAATCAGTTTATGCTAGATCTCTTTAATCAAACGGCTCTTAGGAAAGAAGATTATGGCTTATCTCCTAACCCTGCTGATCCGACTCAGAGCTTTTTACCTAGTTATTGGGCTGATAAAAAAGATAAATTTTTCCCCGCTCATTACTATTTTGATCCAGTCTCTGCCTATGCTCCTACAGATTTAGATAAGGCAAATCATAACTTTGATCCTACGAAAAACGGTCTGCCTACTGATTTCCCAATAATGGATCTTAGAGATTTTAATGAGTTTTTTAAAGCCATAAAAAATGAACTGAATAATTTACTCGGTTCGGGATATATTACTGGTTATCCGACTTGGGCAGATACAGGGTTCTCAGGTACAGTGGCTGATGTTTTTGGAAGTATGAGTAATGAAACTGATTTGGCAAGAGCATTACAGCTTCGTGATTCAGTTACTACTATTTTAGATAATATGGAAGATCGTATAGGACGAGTATCTATTGATATACCTAAAATTCCTAGACCGCAGACTGTGACAGTGAATAAACCAACAGGTATAGATCTTTTGGGCAATATTACTACTACACCTGAACTTATAACTCTCAATAGTTCTGTGACTGGTTATGGAGATCAGCCTAGCCTTAAGCTAGTCACTCATTTCTTGCAAATGCATAGAGATACCAGTGGAATTGAAGATGCAAATAGACCAGCTGCCAGTAAAATTAATGATCAAATTAGCTATTTGATTAATATGTTTGATGATTATTCTAAGTTCTCACAGAATAGCGCATTTGAGGCTGTGTACCCAGGACAGGTATTTGAAGCTGATAAACAGAATTACACGATTTTAAATGCAAAAAAACCAGAGCCTGGTCCAGATGGTTCAATGCCAGAAGAAAAGGATGTACCTAAGCCTTTGATGTCAGCTTTGAGTAGTTCTTTAGTGATAGGTCAAATTGGACAAGTTATAACTACTAAGGTCAATGATATAGTTCAAGAGAATGACGCTGTTTATGTCAAGGGTATTAAGAGAGCTGGTGGTACTAATTTAGCTACTGGACTTGCTGATACCAATATAGGTGCTATAGATCTTACGAATACTCAATTGGGTGGCTCGAAGGAAACACAGATCTATTTGAATAATATTCTTAAACAGATTGCAAACATTTCAGCTACAGGTACTGTAAGTATTGATATTAGTGCGATAGGTTCGCAGATTTCCAGTCAAGTAGAGGCTGGGGTGAAGAGCCTAATCACAGATACTGATAATAATAATTATCGTATGGTTTTTATTGATGATACAACCATTGATGCATTAAATACTTTATTAACGAGCTTGAATTCTTTCAATCCTACAGGGGCATTAGGAGATTTAAAAACTAAATTAGCTAATGCAAATTTAAATGGATTAAAAAGCTCAGCTTACCCGAGTCCAGCCTCTTCAGCTCCAGGTTATCTACACTATAATGCTTTGAGTCCTGCACAACAAGCTTTAATTGAAGAAATAAAAAACGGAACTCTTACTACCGCAAGTATTCAAGCTTTAATTCCATCTAATACAGTACCACTGCAAATACCAGATGCTACTTTAAATACGCTACAGACTTTAGCTGGAGATATAGAAAGTGCTCTAAATGCTGCTCTGGCAGAGGATCCACCGCGGGATATTAATTTAACTACAGATCCAGTTTTAAATGCTATTAAGGCTGCCAAGATTGATTTTGCTGCTCTAACGGCGGCTGATTCAGGTAATGAGGTTGATTATAATATAATTTTAGATGCAGCCGTCTTTGACCCAATAGCAGTGCCCATAGCACCTCATACAGCACCGATTGCTGGGCACCCTAATGAAACCGCTATTAGAAATGCTCGTACTAGCCTTTTATCTGGGCTTTTAGCGACTCCCAATGACACTAAAAATATAGGTGGTGTTTCATTAAGTAATTTAACTAAGGAAATAGCAGGTAATCCCAATCCTAATAATCCTTATGTGCATTTATTCTCACCAGTGTCTTACACTGATATCGATCCAGCTAATGCTACGCCAGCTTTTCCTAATTCACTCACTGGAATAGCTAATGCAAGTTCTTTTATAGATCAGTTATCCAATATAGAAACTTACTTAACTGATTTAGAAGCTGCTTTAAATGATGCAATAAACGAAAAACCACCTAGAGATATAGATGTTAATGATGATCCAATTCTCAAGTTAAGCCAGCTTGCCGATTTGGATTTAGAAGAGTTAAAGAAAAATGATAACGACGTATGGAAGCCACCTAATAACACTACTAGTCTTCAGTTTGCTGCCATTATAGAATCAGATAAAGCTGCTGGAGGGCCTTTAGGTGTCTCACCTATAGATGACGACATTAGAGCCGCTCGTACCAAGCTTTTAAACTTTTTCTTAGATGCTAAAAATTTAGATCCTACCGATCCTATTGATGGTAACTTCAAGTTAACTCAGATTACAGGACATGCGAGGTATAAAAATTTAATTTCTCCGGTTACTTACGATTATCCTAATACTAGTAACTTAGACGATACTAATGGTGTAGCAACTCTTAGCTTTACTGCCAGTATAGATCCCTCTAGAGCAGATTCTTATACTTTAAGAGAGATATTAGGCGCTGACTTAGATATGACCGATGGCGTTCAGACAGGTAACGTTACCAATTCTTTAGAAGATTTAGAGAGTCGCATGCGTGCGAATCCTGGAACTGAATTTACTGCGACCAATCGTAGATTGTATGTAAGGAAAATGCAGCATTTTAATATACTCTTCAATACTTTATCGGGCGGTACTAGTACCAATCAGCCTTTAAAGTCTTTTTTAGAAAAAGTTCCTCCAGGAACTACAATTACAGTAGATACCCATAATCATCCTAGGGTAAGTTTTACTAGTTTGCAAACTGCCGCAGACCCTGGTGTTCCTAAGACTTTAGGTCAATACATAGAGGCTATTGCGGCTGATCCTTTAATAACGGGTTCAGCTGCTTTTGCAAGTATAGTTAATCAAGTACAAACCTTAGGCCCCATTATTGATAACATAAATGCTCTAGATGTAACCCTAGGAAGTGATCTTAAAAAGCCTAAAGCTGGTCCAGAATCGAATGTTTACTCGACTTTACATTTATTAACGCAGATAGAGAATCAACGTGATGATAAGGATATGTCCTTAGGACTACTGGAAATATTCAATACAAGGAAAATCAAAGTAGAGGGTACTGGTGTTCAAACTTTAGAGCAGCGTCCAGCGGCAGAGATCAATTTAGAAGAAGGCGAGTATCAGTTTCACGGTTATGCTGCTAATATTAATTTTCTCAAACCAGCTAATGTACCGACTATCAGTGGAGCTGGAATACCTCCAGATCCTAATCAGCGTTGGAATTTAGAGCAGGCTATTTTAAATAAAGGAGGAACTCTTCCACCTTTTACCAATCTTGCCGATACCAGAGATTTTTTAGCTGCCGCTAATGAGGTGTATAAAGATATGAAAAGCTCTAAATCTTAAATAATAAAAGAGCAGGTTTTAGAGTTTGATTTATGGTTAAAATATAATAGTATTTCTAGAATCGCCGATGGTGCCCTAACAGGAAAAGAGGCTTTAGAAGCTGATGTAAATCTTATAGATCATATTTTATTAGGTGCTGCAAATGGTAACGCTGCTTTGATTAATACCGTAACTAATGCTGAAATAAAAGCTTTTATGTATTTATCTAAAGCTGAAGCTATCGCGAATAAGACCGATTTAGAAAATTTAAATGCTTTAAGGGTAGGTAATAAGGGGCTAAGTCAGAGAATTGATGATGGTCTGAATTCTGGAGAGTTACGTAATTATTTTAGAGAAAATTTATATTACCCTGCTAGTGCAAGTTTTCCTGCTATACTTGGAGATACTCGTACAGACTTGACTAAAGACCATTTCGGCAGAGACTTAAATAATAGTAACCTACCAATTTTAGGAGTTAATATTTTTGGTACTGATTATCCTTTACCTCCACCGCCATTAAGCACTCCTACTCCTATTGCAAGTAATTCACATAAGAATTTTAGTTTGAATTTTACTAGTACTGTAGATCCTTACCAACAGATGTTTGATAATGTAGAAGCAATTTTAGCTAAATTAGAAACAGCTGAAGCAGCTGGTTTTGCTAATCGCAAGAGCGAAATCACGATGTATAAGGCTATGCTACAGAATTTATTAGGTGAGTCTTCAGCAGCATTAACTACAGATTTAGTAAATGCTGCTTTAGCAGAGAATGCTACAGCTTTAGTACCCTCTGATCCTAGTTTAAGTGGTGGTGGCTTAACTTACACTAATAACTATCCATCTGCTAATTTAAAGAGTAATATATTGTCTGTTCGTGATGATATTACAGAGGAGATAGATCCACAAAAATTTAATGGAACTCCAATTGGAGCTGATTTGGCGAAATTTACTTTAGCTAAAGTCGCTAATACACCAACTTCTATTAGAGATATTGGTGTAGAAGGAAGAAGTATCCAAGAGTTAGTAGTTTTGATGTATGTTTTACAGATGTTTGAGCAGAGTAATTGGGACTGGGAGAAGTATATAAATGATACGTCTCGCTACGAAGTAGAATCTGCTGTATAAGCTACTGATTTTATCTTTAAAGCAGCTTCTACTAGACCTAAGAATAGAGGGTGAGGTCTATCTGGTCTAGATTTGAACTCTGGATGAAACTGACAAGCCATCATAAAAGGATGATCTGTAATTTCTACTATTTCGACTAACATTCCATCTGGTGATATACCAGATACTTTTAAGCCTTCTGCTTCTAGCATATTTTTATATTTATTATTAAACTCATAACGATGTCTATGTCTTTCATCGATTAAAGCTTCGCCGTTATCAGTGAGACGCAGCTGAGCAGTGCGTTTATAAGCTTCATAAGCTTTACTAGAAGGTACTAGCTGACAAGGATAAGAGCCTAAACGCATAGTTCCGCCTTTATCCTGAATATTTTTCTGATCTTGCATTAAATGAATTACAGGATCTGCTGTCCTAGTGTTAAACTCGACACTGTTAGCGTGTTCTAAACCTAGAACATTACGTGCAAATTCAATTACTAGACACTGTAAACCCAGGCAGAGACCGAGTAAAGGAATTTTATTAAGTCTTGCGTACTGTATGGCTAAGAGCTTCCCTTCTATACCTCTATCACCGAAACCACCTGGAATGCAGATAGCATCTATATCAGCGAGAACTTTATTAGCATCTTCTAAAGAATTAATTTCATCAGAAAGTACCATGTTTAATTCAAACTGCTGTCCAAAATCGGCACAGGCGTGTCTTAGAGACTCAATTACAGATATATATGCATCTGATAGTTTTACGTATTTCCCTACTAATGCGATGCGTAGTTTACGATCTGGTTTACTTTTAATTTTACTTACAGTTTCTTTCCAGTTAGTAAGATTAGGTTCATTATTTTCCAGACCTAATTCATCTAAAACCCTTATGGCTAGCCCTTTATTTTCTAGCATTAATGGAACTTCGTATATACTAGCGCAATCAGAACTTTCTATGATATTCGAGAAAGGTACATCAGTAAAGAGACTGAGCTTTTCTCGTAGATTTTCAGGTACTTCTTGATCTGAGCGTAAAACTAAAATATTAGGATGTATACCCTTAGAGCGTAATAACTCTACACTATGCTGAGTAGGCTTAGTTTTCAGCTCATTAGTAACTTTTATATTAGGTACTAGTGTGACATGTATATAAAGTGAATTATTTTTTCCAGCATCTTTTTTAAATTGTCTGATAGCCTCTAGAAAAATTGAACTCTCTATATCACCTACAGTACCACCGACTTCGACTATTAGAATATCCGCAGAAGTCTTTTCAGCAGCTTTTCTGATGCGGTCTTTTATTTCATTAGTGACATGAGGTACCATCTGCACAGTGCCGCCTAAATATTCACCGCGTCTTTCTTTAGAAATTACGTCAGAGTATATTTTTCCTGATGTAACGCTGTTAAACTGCATTAAATTTTCATCGATGAAACGCTCGTAGTGACCTAGGTCTAGATCTGTCTCTGCTCCATCGTCAGTAACGAAGACTTCGCCATGCTGATAAGGCGACATAGTCCCTGGATCTACGTTTAAATAAGGGTCTAGTTTCTGTATAGAAACTCTATAACCTCTAGACTTAAGTAGGCGACCTAGGCTAGCTGAGACTATCCCTTTTCCTAAGCTGCTAACTACGCCACCAGTAACAAAAATATATTTAGTCATGAATTTATAACCTACTTACTGTGTTTTAATTTGAGCTTGCCATTTTCGGCACCTTAATGCCAGTGCCTTCCTGAATTTCTTCTTTATCTGGTAGATTTGCTATCATCGACTCTAAAAGCTCTCTAGAGCTAGCACTGAGAGAATCTTCTCGCAGTACATGAGATAAATCTAATGGCCCAGTCAGGGGTTTAACATTTTTAGTGTTAAATTCATTTAAAATATTTACATAACCTAGAATTTTCGAGAGATTTTCAGCGTGATCTTCTAATTCATCTTCGCTTAAAGAAAGCTTAGCGAGATTAGCTATTTTTCTTACCTGCTCTTTTTCTATAGTCATGTCTTACGATTTTAGCATGGGCGCATAGCCTAGCTCCAATTTCTGCGTTTTTACCGCTAAATTGATACACGTGCTTCTAATGCTTTAACTATAGTGAGTTCATCGGCGTAGTCTAAGTCTGAGCCGAGGGGTAAGCCATAAGCTAGTCTAGTAATTAGAATAGATCTAGATTCCGTATTTAGTGGCGCTAGTAGTTTCTTTAGAAAGAGCATAGTAGCTTCTCCTTCTGTACTAGGGCTGATCGCTAAAATTAACTCGATCTCGCCATCCATCATTTTTAGCCTATCAATAAGCGCAGAGATATTTAAATCAGCACTAGAAATACCGTCTAGAGGGGAAATGAGTCCACCTAAGACATGGTACTTACCTCTATATTCACGGGTTTTCTCTATGGCAATTAGATCTTTAACTTCAGCAATTACACAAACCAGTCTCTCAGACCTGAGAGTATTAGTGCAGATTTCGCAAAGTTCTTCAGAACTCAAATTAAAACAGCTTCGGCAGTATTTTATGTCACGCTTAGCTTTTTTAATTATCTCTGCGAAATGTTCTACCTGTTCTGTAGATTTACGTAAAAGAGCAAAAGCCATTCGCTGAGCTGATTTAGGACCTACGCTAGGAAATTTATTAAATTCTTCGATTAGCTCGGCGAGCGCCCTAGTATATTCCACTTTTAGCTTTAACTTTCTGCTAGACCCATGCCTTCTGAAATTAACTTAAGTTTAGCTTTAGTTAGATCAGTAGCCATTTCTGTCGCTCGCTTAATCGCGCTGATAGCTGCTTTCTCGATTACAGGACAGGCATCTGATAGATTAGGATATTTTAGCGAGAGAAGATTATAGTTAATTTTAAAAGACTTAAAGTCACCCTGAGCTGACATAGTCACATCGACTATACCATCATAAGAACTAGCTTCTAGAACCTTGTGCGAGAGCTCTTCTTGCACTTTAAGTAAACCCTCTTGCATATCTTGGGCTTGCTTAAGGGCTTTTCTTAGGTCTTGCTGATCCATAATGAATTATTATTGTAACCGATATTACTATCTATTGACAAACAGTACACTCTTCGCCGACACTAACTTGTCTTCTTACTGCCGTATTATCGACAGAATCCGCTTCAATAACCGATTCTGATCTTAGATAATAAAGTGATTTTACTCCTAACTCATGAGCTAATATGTGTACATCATTAAGCTGTTTGCCACTGATAGGTGATTTGAAGAATAGATTTAGTGACTGAGCTTGGCAGATATATTTCTGTCTATCTGCTGCTTGTATAACCAGTTCTTTCATATCTAACTCATAGCCAGTCTTAAAAACTTTCTTTTCTTCATCACTGAGGAAATCTAAGTTTTTTACACTGCCTTTATCTTCGATAATTTTTCTCCAGACTTCTGGTTTATTCTGTCCTTTTTCTTCTAAAAGCTGTTCTAGGTGAGTGTTTTTAACTAGAAAACTACCACTAAGAGTTTTCTGTAAATAAGCATTTCCTGCGATCGGCTCTATACAAGGTGTAGCACCACCACAGATTACAGAAATGTTAGCGGTAGGAGCGATAGCGATTACATTACTGTTACGCTGTAAACCACCATCTGGGCAGACTCCTCTTTCGTCAGCTAGGCTGATAGAGGCTTCTTTAGCATATTTATTGATAGTACTGAAGACGATTTTATTAAGAGATCTAGCTTGGACACTCTCAAAAGGCATTCTATTTTTCATTAATAAACCATGCCAACCCATAACTCCCAGTCCAATAGAGCGTTCCTGTGTAGCAGAAAAAATTGCACGTTTATAATCACGAGAATCTACTCCATAAATAAAATTATCTAAAACATTATCTAAAGCTTTAACCGCAGTGTAGAGTACATTCTCTGCATCATCTTTCCATTCATCCCATCTCTCTAAATTCAGGGAACCTAGGCAGCAAACTGCTGTTCTCTCTCTATTAGTAGGTAAGGTAATCTCTGAGCATAAATTACTCTGTTTAACGAAGAGACCTTTATCTTTATGGTGCTGAGGAATAGATTTATTGACAGTATCAATAAACAAGATATACGGCTCGCCAGTTTCTACCCTGTTCTTAAGAATTTTTCTCCACATTTCTACGGCATCAATAGATTTCACTACTTCACCGCTATGAGGGCAAATTAAGTCAAATTTAATCTTCGCTTTAACACAGCGCATAAATTCATCAGAGATATTAACGCCATGATGTAAATTTAAACAGCGACGATTATCGTCTCCACCAGTGGGTCTGCGTATATCGATAAATTCTTCGATGTCAGGGTGGCTAATATCCATGTATACCGCAGCTGCTCCACGCCTAGTATTTCCTTGAGAAACCGCTAAAGTAGCACTATCCATGACTTTAAGGAATGGTACTGTACCTGTAGATTTACCGCCAGAGCTTAATTTAGAATTATGTCCGCGCACTTCTGACCAGTTAGTACCTATACCACCGCCACCTTTTGCTAAAAAGGCATTTTCTTCATAGGTCTTAAATATATCTGAAATTGAGTCACCTACAGTGTTTAAAAAGCATGATATTTGTGCTCCTCTGCTGGTCGCAGAATTAGTTAGTACTGGGGTAGCTGGCATGAACCAGTTTCTAGACATTAAATCATATAAATTCTGAGCTAATTCCTTATCGCCACGAGCTATTCCAGTCGCGACACGGGCAAAAAACATTTGAATATCTTCACAGATAACGCCTTTAGCGTCTTTAAGAAAATATCTATCTTTAAGAGTCTCTAGACCAAAGAATGTAACATACTTATCTCTACTGTAATCCAGCTTAATGCTACGCTGCACGCCTTTATCACCACGGTATTGTGGAGAATCCCAGCTTGCTTTTTGACCTACTTGTAAAGCTACTTTCTTTAAAAGCAGATCACGAGCCAATTCTAAATTATTATTAGACAAAGCATCTACGATGGATGCCTGCTTATTACTAGTATCTATCTCCGCCACTGACATAAAGTTATATTTTCAATATCACTAGATATAGAATAACTTAGCTAAATTTTAGTAAAGAAATCCCTATATATAGTGTTAATTAATCTAATGGTAACATGAAATTTCAGGGAAGTTTTTTTAATTATGCGGCTAATTTTTTATAGAACTGGAGCTATTGGTGATGTGATTCACTGTCTGCCTGCTTTAAAGTTTATTAAAAAGCAGAATCCAGAAGCGAGTTTAGAACTAGTTACCCATTGTGCTGCCCTAAAAGATGTATTAGAAATATATGCTAGTTACATAGATAAAGTATTCATCGCTACTAAAAAAGATCCAGTCCCTGAGAATCTTAGATTGAGTTTAAGAGATAAAGCTGCTGATGTTTTTACTTATCTTCATTCTAACTGGCTTAGAGCTTGGTATCTAAAATTAAAGTATTTTCCTGAAGCTAGTTTGAAGATTTATAAAAAGGATTTGACTTTGAGTTCTAGGGAAAATTTTCTCTATGCCTTTGATCCGAGTTTAAAGTCATCCATTTTAAATGAAAGATATGATAACGGTCTTTTAAACGCTCTGCTGGATTATAATTGCTTAGAGTCTCATTTTATTCAGCACGATTCAGCTATTTATAACGATTTAAATGATAAGCATATTAACTTAGACTCACCTTATTTAGTGATAGTGCCTGGTGTCGGTAAGCTTCGTCCACAGAGGGCTTTCCCGCTTGCTCGTTGGGAAGAGTTTATTAATCGTCTGTTAAGAGAGACTGATTATAAGATTAAAATTTTAGGCGGCGCTGATGAAGCAGAACTCTCTCTCTATCTGAATGTTAATTTGAAATTAAGAAGCAGCTCTAATACACGCATAGAGAATTTAATTGGGAAGCTTAGTTTACTGGAGAGTACTAGGGTTTTAGAGTCTGCGACTAAGATTTATGCTTGTGATACTGGTCTTTTACATATAGCAAGTGCCTTAGATAAGGATGTGGAGACTATTTATTC
>DAISHM010000008.1:5413-13087 GCA_036822535.1 Candidatus Caenarcanales bacterium | reverse complement strand
GGTTTGCAGATCATTGTTTGTATCATTGATACCCTGCTCATTTAATTGTGCTGGATAGTCTTCAAAAACTATTTCTTCTGTATTAGTTAGATTATTATTTTCGGCACTATTTTCTATAGCACTTTCTGTTTGATTTTCTTTATATGTATCTAAATCAGATAGAAAGAATTCCAAGCCAGAGACTAAATCATGATTCTGTTCTTCTAAAAGCTGTAAAACTCTTTCAGTAAGCTCGGCTTCTTCTTCGGGACTACGTATTAGAGATTCATGCTCTGGCTCCTCGTTTGATTCATCATAAGAAGGCGGCCAAGATCTAAGCTCCGAGTCATCGTTAGAATCATCGAAGGCTAAAGGCTTTTCAGCACTATAGTCATCATCTGGCATGCTTATTTACTACTGATCTCTAGGTACTACTCTTAAGAACTCTTCTAAAGTGGTCTTATGTGCTAGCACCTTATCACGAGCAGAATCGAAAAGGGTTTTCATCTTATTTTCAGCCATTACAGCTTTATAATCTTCTAAATCAGCCTTATTATGAATCAGAGATTTCATCTTATTCACTACAGGCATCATTTCGAAAATCCCTTCTCTACCTGAGTATCCTGTATTATTACATTTTTGACAACCCCTACCCTTAACAAAACTAATTTCACCAATTTTATCTTCTAGACCCAAGTAGGAAAGTTCAGCATGACTTGGTTTATATTCATAAGAACAATGCTCGCAAACTAGCCTCACTAAACGCTGTGCTACTACCCCTACTAGAGCACTAGCGACTAAATATGATTCTACTCCCATATCGATCAAGCGATTAATACTGCTAGGCGCATCATTAGTGTGTAAAGTACTTAAAACTAAGTGTCCTGTTAAAGATGCTTGTATAGCGATTTCGGCAGTCTCTCTATCACGAATTTCACCGATCATTATGATGTCCGGGTCTTGTCTGAGTATGCTTCTTAAACCAGCAGCAAATGTTAAACCTGCTTTAGTATTCACTTGTACTTGATTTACCCGAGCTAATTGGAATTCTACTGGATCTTCTACCGTAACTACATTTTTAGTAAGATCTATGACTTTAGCTAAACTCGTGTATAAAGTGCTAGTCTTACCTGAACCTGTAGGACCAGTAATTAAAATCATTCCCTGTGATAAACGTAGCCATGATTCGAAGGTTGGGATTAAATTTTCAGGCATCCCTAAATCAGTAAGCTCTAGGAATTTATTCTCATGTGGTAGTAATCTAATTACGCATTTTTCGCCATGTAAACAGGGTAAAGTCGAGACCCTAAGGTCTATTTTTTTAGCTTCGATAAGTTCAGTTACTCTACCATCCTGTGGTACTCTTGATTCTGCGATATTTAAATTAGCAATAATTTTTATTCGAGCTAGCATGATTTTCCTGTAATCAGCTTCTTGGTTACAAAGATATTTACATATATCTTTTAAAACCCCGTCTATTCTAAATCTTACTAATAAGAAATTTTCGACAGGCTCGTAGTGTATATCAGAAGCCCCAGCCTTAGCTGCTTCTGCAATAATTCTTCTAACTTCACTAGCTATAGAGGTGTCGTCTACTGCATTTACTCGGCGAAGTGGTATATCTTCGATGGTTTTTAACAGATGTGCACCTAATTGTGCCATTTTTTGTAATTTAAGCTCAGGAACTTTAGTCTCTGTTTTTAATTCGATTTTCGCTAATTCTGGAACTTTATTCTCTGAGTTAGAAGTACTCTCATTAACTGGATTTTGTTTATTTATAGTATTAGGAATCAGTGAGGAAAAGTCTATCGGTTCTATTTCCGCTCCAAAAAGCTCTAGGGTAACTGTTTGCCAATTATCACTGTTAATTTCTATCATTTCTATAGTAAATCTATTTACAAATTTAGAAAGCTGCTCGTGTAATTTCGCTGCCGTGCCGATTTCACAGGCTACATAGAGTTTTTCTTCGGTGAAAAATAATGGTATAGCCTGTCTTACAGGCCAGTTTTTATTTACTGAAGAAATAAGCTTCCTGTCAAGAAGGCGAGAGTTTAAATTATTATTTCTGACTAAAAGCGTTAATGCTTCATCAGCAGAGATATTCCCTGATCTAATTTGCTGATATGCTGAGGTTAATTGATTTACCACTATGTTTATTTTAAACTAAAAGGGAATTTAATTAGTTAAACTCAGAATTTGATCTATTTGTTGAGCTTTGTTAATCAGTGTTTAAGCTAATTTTGACTAAAATAATTTATATTTTGTGCTAAATATATCAATTGAGTGTCGATTATGAAAAAAAAGCTTAAAGCTGTTGATTTTTTCTGTGGTGGAGGTGGGTTCACTTGTGGACTGAAAAAAGCTGGAATTGAGGTATTGCTTGGCATTGATATTGATATTAATTGTAAAGAAACTTATGAGAAAAACAATAAAGTTGAGTTTTTAGGCGAAGATATAAGATTACTTGAACTTGATGAATTAAAAAAATATTCAGTTAAAAAAAACGATAACAATATAGTTTTCATTGGTTGTAGTCCATGTCAGTATTGGTCAATTATTTCTACTGATAAAAAAAAATCAAAAGAATCAAAAAATCTTATAGAAGATTTTTTTAGATTTGTTGATTATTATAGACCAGGATTTCTTGTTATAGAGAACGTTCCAGGTCTTGCATCTAGTAAAGAATCACCAATTAATCATTTTCAAGAAAGGATTTCCGAGCTTGGTTATACTTTTACAACACAAATCCTTAATGCTAGTGATTTTGGAGTACCACAAAATCGTAAAAGGTTTATATTGATAGCAAGTCGAATTACTAAGAATTTAGATATATTAAAGCCCAAGCATAGGATGAAAAAGACGGTAAGAGATGTACTCGGCAAGAATAATGGTTTTCATCCTATTGAGGCTGGATTTAAGGATGAAACTGGATTACAGCATAGTTGCGCTGGGCTAAGTGAAGTGTGTTTGGAGAGATTAAGTTTGACGCCCAAAGATGGTGGCAATAGGCTATCTTGGAGCAACAATCCAAAATTACAGCTCAAGACTTATATTGGCAAAGATAATTCTTTTAAAGACAGTTATGGCAGGATGTTTTGGGATAAACCTTCACCTACTATAACTACAAAATTTTTCAGTATTTCTAATGGTAGATTTGCACACCCAGAGGAAAATAGAGCTATTTCTATTAGAGAAGGTGCTACCCTGCAATCTTTTCCTAAAACTTATAAAATTTATGCAGATAGTATGGCTGTTCAAGCACGCATAGTAGGGAATGCAGTGCCTCCATTGTTGTCAAAGGCAATAGGGGAGCATATTTTGGCTTATGTTAAGTAAAGACCTTAGCTTGAAAAATAATAAATTTTTACCTTATATTTCTAGGATTGTTTTTCCTCAATTTAAAAATCTAGCTAAAGCGAGTGAAATAAATTTTGAATCAGCCATAACCATTTTAACTGGAGCTAATGGCAGTGGGAAAAGTTCTATCTTGCATGCTTTATTTGGATGTCCTAAGGGTTACAATATTGGAAAATTTTGGTTTAGTACTAAATTTGATGATATTAATAGGAATGATTGTTTCTTCTATGAATATAATGACGAAAATAGGCAAGTGCATCAGGTCCTTATCAAGAGGTCACCAAGACCAGATGGTCCTAAATATAAACACAAAGGAAATACGAACTATTGGGAAACATCAAGACCATTAATAGGACTTGGTATGCAAGGGAGTAAGGATAGACCTCCTAAAATCAGTAAAGAAGTTCAATATATAGATTTCAGAGCTAATTTAACTGCTTTTGATAAGTTTATGTACTTTAAAAATTTTACTAATTCAAAGGGTTTTAGTGAGTTAAGGAGGCAGGCTGACTATAAAAAACAAAATAAATTAATTGATAGATCAAATCTTCTTAAGGAAGAAATTGAAACAGGCATTGGAAGGCTCAAGCGAAAAGAAAAACAGGGGATTCAGGAAAAGCTTAGCCTTTCTAAAGATCAGTGTGAAATCATCTCCAGAATTTTGAATAAGGATTATGATTCAATAGACATTTACTGGCATAAATATTTTTCTTACCAAGACCCTTTTGATGACTACTCTCCCACCATTATTCTAAAAGAGAGACATCACTACTCTGATGCTTATGCTGGTAGTGGCGAGTCATCTCTTATTCTACTCATTTATAAACTAACAAATACTCCAGATAAATCTCTTGTACTATTAGATGAACCAGAGACGTCCATTCATCCAGAAGCTCAAAAAAAATTAATGAATGAACTCCAAAAGATAACAGTCTCTAAATCTCTACAAGTCATTATTTGTACGCATTCAGAATATATTATCTCTAATTTTGACCGTAGTGCAATTAGAACTTTTTATAAAGAGTCTGATGGAACTTATTCTATAATCCCGTGTTCAGCTGAGTTAGCTTTAAGTCAAATTGGGGTCGATGATAAGTTTAATATTTATCTAGAAGATAAGCTCAGTAAAGAGATTATGAGGAGGTTATATAGCTTATATGATGTCTTACCTAATTTAATTGATTGTGGTGGTGTCGCAAATATGCTTGCACATTATGTCCTAAACATCTTCTTTGTGGAAACTTGTCAAGAGGCAGGCAGGAAAACGAAGCATATATTTATTCTTGACGGTGATCAGAAAACATACAAAAAGGGGGAAGAAGAAATTAATAGAGAGAATTTACTCAAACAAAAGCTAGACGATATTAAACCAAGTGACTTGGAGAATATCATAGAAAATATTTTGAGTAGCCAAAAATTTTTAGACAGATTCAAAGTTTTTGGGACTGAGAAGAAAATAGAAAAGATGAGAGAGCTTTTTCAATTTTAGCAAGAAGCTATTAAATTTTTTCCTGCAAATGATCCAGAGAGCTTTATTATCAATAATTTAGATAAAAGTAATATCTCTGATAAAGATGAACTTAAAATTATTGAGAGCGATCAATTTTCAAATAAAATTAAGTTTGAAGAAATAGCAAAACAAAAACTCCAGAAGAATAATGTAGATAGTGCAGAAATATTTTTTGTTCAAAAAGAGTATCTTGCAAAAATTAATAAACAGAAATTAAAGCAGTTCTTTGATTATTTAGTTACAACTCCTGCTGATTAACATCCCCATGAAAACCACTACTGCATTAGATATTCTAAAAACAAGCTTCGGTTATTCTGAGTTTAGGGGGGAGCAAGCAGAGATTATTAATCACATTACAGAAGGCAATGATGCATTGATTCTGATGCCTACTGGTGGTGGGAAGTCACTCTGTTACCAGATTCCAGCTTTGTGTCGTGATGGCGTGGCAATAGTAATTTCACCGCTTATTGCTCTTATGCAAGACCAAGTGGATACTTTAAAAGAGCTTGGTATAAAAGCTGCTTATTTAAATTCCTCTCTGAAAATCGAAAAGGCTCTTCTTGTAAAAGAACAGATGATAGATGGAGAGTTAGATATAGTCTATGTTTCACCTGAACGTTTAAATACAGATGATTTTTTAGACTGTCTCAGTGATTGTGATATAGCTCTTTTTGCGATAGATGAAGCTCACTGTGTTTCACAGTGGGGGCATGATTTCCGCCCAGACTATACAGAATTAATTAAGTTAAAAAAACGCTTCCCTAATATTCCAAGAGTCGCTTTAACAGCTACTGCTGATGCTCGGACACAGCGAGACATTGTGAAATATTTGGGGCTAGAATCTGCTAGGGTATTTATTTCTAGCTTTGATAGGAAAAATATTTATTATAAAATTAGTCCTAAAAATAATGAAAAAAAACAATTGCTCGACTTTATAAAAACAGAACATCCAGAGGATTCAGGCATAGTCTACTGTCTATCACGAGCTAAAGTAGAAAAGACGGTAGACTGGCTTATTAAAGAGGGTTTCAATGCTTTACCCTATCATGCTGGACTCGATTCTAGAAAACGTGAGAAAAATCAATCTCGCTTTATCAAAGAGGAGGCTGTAATTATGGTAGCTACTATTGCCTTTGGCATGGGTATAGATAAGCCGGATGTCAGGTTTGTTGCTCATTTAGATTTACCTAAAAGTATAGAAGCCTATTACCAAGAGACTGGCAGGGCTGGGAGAGATGGTCTTGCCGCTAATGCTTTTCTGGTCTATGGCGCAGAAGATATTGTAAAACTTAGGCAATTTATTCAAAGCTCTAATGCTCCTAAAGAGCAGAAGATGATCGAGAATAAGAAATTAGATGATTTAATCGCTTTAGTCGAGGCTTTGCCGTGTAGACGTAAAATATTGTTAGAGTACTTCGACGAAGAACCAGTCTGGGAGAAGTGTATGAATTGTGATAATTGCTTAGAGCCAGTTCAGGGTTTTAATGCAAGTATCGCTGTTCAGAAAGCTCTTTCTTGTGTTTATCGTACTAATCAGCGTTTTGGAGTGCAGCATAATATTAATGTATTACTAGGAAAGGAAGATGAGCGTATAAGAAAATTCTCTCATGATAAATTAAGCACCTTTGGTATAGGTAAAGAGTACTCTGAATCACAGTGGCGATCTATATTTCGTCAAATTATTACTCTTGGTTTGATTGATGTAGATATGGACTCTTATGGAGTACTCAAATTAAATGAAAATTCGATGAAAGCCTTAAAGGGAGACTCTGAGATATTTTTACGAGAAGATACTTTACCTCTTAAAAATAAAGAAAAATTAGCGAAAACTAAACTGAAACATAAATTCAATAAGTCTTCAGATGATTTATCCGCTTTAGATATAAACTTGTTTAATCAGCTGAAAGCTTTAAGGCTTAGTTTAGCTAAAGAGTACAAACTTGCTCCCTATATGGTTTTTCACGATACTACTTTACATGAGATGATTGCTAAGAAACCTCGCTCACTTGCTGAAATGTCCGATCTAAGTGGGATTGGTGCAGCGAAGTTAAATAAATATGGACAGAAGTTCTTAGATGAGCTGTTAAAGTAGATCATAATTAAAAATTATTTCATCTAGCTCTTGATTAACCTCGTAGGCTTTGCCATTTCCTGTTATTCTGCCCTGTTCTGCGATTAGATGTAAATTTAGCTTAGCTCTAGAGGCTAAGACGTAAAGTAGATTAGATGAGACTTCGAGTTCGTCACCATTAATGATGCTTGACCAGTGAGGTAGATATCCTCTTAAGAGACCATAAGCGATTACCGTAGTGAATTCTTCGCCTTTTACGCCCATGACGGTATTTACTAAAATAGATTTACTTTTAATCTCCTCTGCTAGAGCATTATGCTCTTCATTATTTAGAGAGCTAGTAAAGCGATAGCCATTTAAATGCTTTTGTAGCTGCTTTGATAAAGAAGTAATCATCCACCATTGTGGAACTAAGACACAGATCTCGTTTGCTGGAATGGATTTGTTTAAGCTAATTTTAATCAAACTAGCGATACGCTCTGCTAAAGCAGTATAAGGGATGCCTCTGTCGAAGCTGATTAAACCTATTTCTTTAGCGTGTTTACATACAGCTTTTATTCGGGTGTGCAGTGGAAATCCTTTAGCTACTTTAAATGTAGATGGAAATGCTATAATTACAGGAAATTTAAATGTTAATAATGGAAATATCATTATGAATCGTTTTGGAAATTTGGGGGTTACCTGAGTAAGTGCCGGTACCGGAACCCGATACGCTGACCTTCAGGGTCGTGACGGCTTGCACGTCGGCCGAACCCGC
>DAISHM010000008.1:0-5403 GCA_036822535.1 Candidatus Caenarcanales bacterium | reverse complement strand
AAAATTACTGTAATAATCTACTATTCTTTGGCTAGATCTATAATTCGTGCTTAGATTTAAAGCTCTAAGGCTAATCCCTCCTAGCTCACTTCTAATCTCAGAGTGTGTCTTCGCGATTCCTCCTAAAGATTTATAAATCGCTTGATCTACATCACCTACGAAAAAGACTTTCAAATCATCTTTCTGGGTTTTTATGAGGCGAGCAATGATGGCATATTGTAAATCTTGCGTGTCCTGATACTCATCTACTGAAATTAAACTAAATTGTGAGGCGATTTTCTCTGCGATATTTTTAGATTCTAGAATCTTGTAGGCATAAAATAAAAGTAAATCAAAATCTATTAAATTCTGTTCTCTTAAAGCTTTATGGTAATCTTTTAATAAATTTTTTAATTTCGCATTTTGTTCTAGTGGTCTACCGAAACGGTCAAATTTTAAGTTAATTGACTCATATTTATTAATTTTATGCTCTTCTTTTAATTTCTCTAAAATCTTTTCACAGAAGGCTTCTTCTGCAATTTTAAAACCATTGCTAAGTTCTTTTAATTCTCCAGAGTAAGATTTTATAATCCACTCTAGACAGAAGGCATGTAAAGTTCCAGCCCAGACTCTGTCTGTTTTGACTTGCATTTTTTCAAGTCTTTTCTTCATTTCTTCTGCTGCTCTTACTGTAAAAGTTAAAGCAAGAACTTTTTTCTCACTTTTAGCTAAAGTGTGAGCTACTTTATTCACTATAACCCTCGTTTTCCCGCTGCCTGGGCAGGCTGTAAGTAAAATGTTACCATCGTAAGTTACTGCATCTCTCTGCTCTTCAGTTAACTCGTTTAATAGCATTCTTGAAATTATAATATGCTGTTTTATTGCTAGAATTTTTTATATGAGTATCGCTGAAGAAAAATTTAGAACTAAGACTAGTTTTCTTTTACCCTTTGAAAAGATGCAGGGCTTGGGTAATGATTTCGTCATTATTAATAATTCACATTTAGATTTTAAAGATACTGCTAAAGAGCAGGAGCTTTGTAAAAGAATCTGTGACAGGCATTTAGGCATAGGTGCTGACGGCATGATTATTATTGATGCTGTTAAGAATTCAGAGTCTGCAATTAAGTCTTGGCGTTACTATAACTCAGACGGCTCTATTGGTGAGATGTGTGGTAATGGTATTCGCTGTGCTGCTAAATATATATATGAGCATGGTCTTAGTGGCGAGGAAGTCGATTTTAAAATAGAGACACTAGCTGGAGATATCGGTGTAAGTTTGATGGATCAAGATATGGTTAAAGTCGATATGGGAGCTCCAAGAGAGATATTACGTAATCTGAAATTAAATGTCGATGAAGCTAGTTCTAGCAATGAGTTTGAGTTTAATTACGATTTTATTTCTATGGGTAATCCTCATGCTGTTGCATTTTATGAGGTAGATGCTGGGAAGTTGCAAAATATATCACTTAATGGGCCGGCTATAGAAATTCATAGTAATTTTCCTAATAAAACTAATGTTGAGTTTGCTAGAAAGCTCACTGATAACGTTTTTGAGTTAATAGTTTGGGAAAGAGGCTGTGGCTTTACTCAGGCTTGTGGTACGGGAGCCTGTGCTACTGCTGTTGCGGCTATAGAGAGAGGACTTGCGCTAAAAGATAATGATATAGAAATTAGATTACCTGGTGGTAGCCTTTATATTCGCTGGGATTCAGTGACTAATTCCATTTTCATGACAGGGCCAGCTAAGCTAAGTTTTATCGGATATTATAATGAGGAAAGATAGTAAAACTTTAATATCGATAGGACTATTATTAGTCAGTATATTTGTTTTTTATTTACTCACTAGACCGATTAATAAGCCTTTAGAGCATACAGAGATAATTGGACTTAAGCGTATACCTCTAAGTCATGTTAGAACTGCTTTAAATACTGAGGAATATGATAATCAGTCATTGTTGAGCTTAAAGCGAAGCTGGATTAAAGAAGAATTAATGAAAAACCCTCTGGTGGAGAGCGTTAAAGTTCAAGGACTTTTATTACCAGTTCCTAAAATCCGCATATTAATTAAAGAAATACCGATACTAGCTGTTTTAGAGCTCGAAAAGGAAAGAATGATTTTTGATACGAAGGGGCGTAGTTATAAAATTCCTTAAACTAAATTTACTTATATAGAGGAGATTTTCGGTATAGATGCTGTGCCTAAGATTTATGCGAGTAGTCAGTTTTTTACTAAAGAGAATTTGACTAATTTAAGTGCTGTTATAAGGCAGATAGAGAGAGCTATTAACCGTATCGGCTATCCTGAAAGAATAATCTGCATCTATTTTTCAGCGAATGGTAATTTAAAATTAAAAGGGACTTATTTCAATTATAAAATTGGTGAACTAAATAAAAGAACTCTGAGTCGAGTTAAAAGATTAGATATGGCGATTACTAAAATTCAAGAACTTCTCACTCAGGATAAAATTGATTTAAAATATATAGATCTTTCTTTACAGACTAAAGAAATTATATTAGGTAAGCATAAATGAATCAAAAAATTAGAGTTATAGTATCTGGGGCTTTAGGACGTATGGGTTCAGAGGCAATTCGTACTTTTATTGAGCATAAAAATGAGTTTGATTTAGTCGCAGGTACAGTCAGGGATTTAGAAAATGTAGATCCTAAAATACTTAAAAATTATGAAGAGCTAGGAGTCACGATTACAGATGATTTGACTGGTTTGATTCAAGAAGCTAAGGCTGATGTATTTGTAGAATTGACTACTCCAGATAGTGTTTTTGAAAATTCATTACTTGCTTTAAAAAATGGTCTCAGACCCGTTATTGGTGCTACAGGATTGACTGAAGATGATATTAAAGAATTAAGTACTCTTTCTAAGAAAAATCAGATCGGTGCTATAGTTGCTCCGAATTTCGCTCTAGGAGCTATTCTTATGATGCGTTTTGCTGCTGAAGCTAGTAAATACTATAAGAAAGCTGAGATTATTGAATTACATCATGATAAAAAAGTCGATATGCCATCTGGTACTGCGATTAAAACTGCCCATATGATGGGGAAATCAGCTCAGAAAGATGTTCCTATACATAGCGTTCGCTTACCTGGTTTGGTGGCAAAGCAGCAGATTATTTTTGGATCTACTGGCGAAACACTTACTATAGAGCATAATTCTATAGATAGATCTTGCTTCATGCCTGGTATAACCCTTTCAGTAAAAAAGGTTATGGAAATTAATCATTTAGTTTATGGTTTAGAAAATATCATCTAGGAAGAATTCCATATTTGGAATCCTCTTGTGCACCTATAATAAAGCTAGAAAGCCCTCTAAGTCCTAGACCTAGAGGGCTCTCTATTTAGCAAGGTCTATTTAGTGACAGACCTAAGGCAAGGCTTTTAATATAACGAAGATTATTTTTTAACTCCATGTTCTTATGCGCCACATGCATCTTTTCACTTTTTTCCTTCTCTACTTTTTCAAGTAATAAGGTCATACTCTTTAATAGAAGCGAATAAGAGTTTAGTAATATTAAGTATTCTTCATTAATTTCCTTCTTACCGAGTTCGAGCCCAGCCAAGGTGTCAATGATACCCAGACTAAGCTGTGTCATTCCACTTGAGCTCATGTAAATATAAATTAACTGCTGAAATTTTTTTGACTATAATTATTTTTTATCTTGATCCCGGTTAATGAGAATACTTCTCAAAAGCTCTCCCCCATTAGCTAAGAATGATTCTCATTTAATCAAAAAAAGATAAGCTATTGATAAGATCTAATTGTCACGGGGAACATACCATTGTGGGAACCGAAAATTAAGGGAGATTATTATGCCATACACTATAGTTTCTGAAGTTTGTGAAGGTGCAGCGGACTGTATTCCAGTTTGTCCAGTAGATTGTATTCATTGGACTGAATCTGGTAAGACTAATGAGAAGGGATTTAAATATCCTTATATCGACCACTCTACTTGTATCGACTGTGGAGCTTGCTTATCTGCATGCCCAGTAGAAGGTGCTATTCTAGACGAAGAGAAGCCAGAATTACAGTTAATCTAGGATTCTGAGAGATTAATTCAGATAAGAAAATCTTAATAAGCGGCGGCTCCCGAGGAATCGGTCAGTCCGCCGCTTTTTTACTTAAAGATAAAAATTATACAGTTTATGCACCGAGTTCTATGGAATTGAATCAAGCCTCACAAGACTCTGTGCATGCGTATTTTAAGAAATATATAAAAAATACTAGTGAGTCTTCTCTCTATGGTCTTGTAGTGAATGGTGCTATCTACCATAACTCTAGCTTTGAAGATTATGATTTCACTGACTGGCAAAGGATTTTAGATGTTAATTTAAATGGTGCTTTTCACTTAAGTAAGGCAGCTCTACCTCTATTAAAGAAATATGCAGAAGATAATCCAGGTCACTATCCTAGAATTATTTTTATATCTTCCGTGAGTGCCTATATGGGAGAGATGTATGCTTCAGCTTATAGTGTTAGTAAAGCTGCTTTAATCGCATTAGCTAAAAGCCTTGCTTTAGAATTAGCGAAGTATCGAATTAATGTGAATTGTATCTGCCCAGGCTGGGTTAGAACAGATATGGCATTAGCACAGATGCCCAATGAAGATAGTATTAAAGATAATCTAGGAGCGGTTTTACAGAATAGGTGGCTGGAGTCTAGTGAAATAGCCGCTGGGATAGAGTATTTGCTTTCTGATACAGCGAAGGGAATTACAGGACAGCAGTTAAATATTACAGCGGGGATAGATCTTTAGAAAAAAAAGTGGTAGAAACTTATTATGCATCTAAGTAAGTTTTTATTTCTCGCACCTGTTTTAGTCACAGTTAATTTTATTAGTTTAAATAAATTAGCTGCGAATGATGCAGCAGTCCTTAGTAGCATGGCTAAGCCAAGTAGTTCTGTATTAGCTCAAGCTGCTAGTTCTAGTAAGGATGAAGTAAAAATCGCTCCGACTTTATCTATTAAAAAAAGCAGTGTGGCTCAAGGACAGTTCTTTGATGTAGAGATCTCTGATGTGGAGAAGAACCCCTTGGTTTGGTTTAATTCTGAATCTTTTCTTAGTTTTAAGGTCGCTGATAAGACTTATAGGGCTTTAGTGCCAGTAGAAAATTTAACTAAGCCTGGTGCTTATGCTATTAAAGCCAAGTCTGGAGACTGGGAAGAAAAGATACCGGTAACAGTCTTAGATAATAAAAAAGCTGTGCAGAAAATATACTTAGATCCAGATAAAAGCTCTTTAGAACCTACTAGTAAAGAGATTAGTGAGATAGCTTATGCTTTGAAAACTAAAACAGAAGAAAGATACGCTAAAGCTAAATTTATATATCCTTCTAGTGCTGCAAAATCTAGTCCTTTTGGTGTGAAACGCTCTTATAATAATGGTCCTGTAGATAGCTACCATAAAG
>DAISHM010000007.1:0-13191 GCA_036822535.1 Candidatus Caenarcanales bacterium | reverse complement strand
GTGAGACGGACAAGTTTCGTTTGGGTGGATTGATAAAATAATAGCCATAGAATAAAAATTTAATGGAGTCATTTCTTGTAAACATCCGAAATCGGCTTCAAACTAGAAAGAGTATTATTAATAGCTTTGAGCTGATCTGCCATTTCTTTTTTAGCTTTTTCTGGATTTTCTTCTTTCTCTTCTTCTAAATCTTTAATTTCTTTATTGATTTCTTTGATACCTTTTTTCAGATCATCTTTCACAAAGCCATATTCTACACTACGTATAGCTCCCTGTGCCGATTCTGAAATGTTCTCACGAGCGGTCGTTGCTTCATTACTACTTAAATAGTCTACTGTCTGATTCGCAAAATCCTTAGTCATCTGTAAAGAGTCTAAAAGCAATCTAGTAGCATATTTAGTTAGATAAGCAGCTGAATCTGGTCCTGTAGCGGTTTCTCTCATAGCACAGCTAGTAATTTCTAGTACTTGACCACCACCTCTCTCTACATCAGTGATTATTCTTGCGTTTACATCACGATTATCTATATGTAAAGTTTTCTTAGTAATTAAACCCTCGACTGCGACACGGTTTTCATTTGCCATTGGGAATACTTTAATTACTTTCCCCACCTCTACACCTCGCATATAGATAGGTGCTCCACGAGATAAGCCAGATACATTAGGGAAGCTAACTATAAACTTCTGCCTATCTTCACGGTGACTAAACATATTCCAGCCGAACCAAAGCAGTGCGACAAGTACGAAAAGCGTTATAGCTTTTTGTAAAAAGAATTTAAATATACCAAGAAGAAGCTGCATGAATCTTAATCGACTTGGCTAGCTTTAAACTCTGCAGCAATAACATCATCATCCGCTGGGCCAGAACCGCTATTTGCATCAGGATTAGAAGCATTTTCAGTACCCGCAAATGGAGCCATCGCTTTATTAAATTCCATCATCGCATTTTGTAAGTCTATAGATTTTTGTGAAATCACTTCTAAAGCAGCTTTATTCTTAATCGCTTCACGAGTCTCATTAGCGATAGCCTCTAATTTAGATTTCTCAGATTTAATTTGCTCGATAAAAGGCTTATCCTGAACATCACTTAATAGTTTCTCAGCACCGTAAAGAATACTATCTGCCTTATTAATTTCATCAGAATATTTTTTAAACTCTTCGTCTTCTTTTTTCCTTTCTTCGGCTTCTCTTACCATTCTCTCAATATCTTTCTCTGAGAGGTTTGTAGTCGCTGTAATAGAGATCTTCTGTTCCTTTCCAGAGTTCTGATCTTTAGCTGAGACATTTAGAATACCATTAGCATCTATGTCGAAAGTAACCTCTATCTTAGGAACCCCTCTAGGAGCTGCTGGTATATCACTTAATCTAAAGTCACCTAGTAATTTATTTTCACTAGCTCTAGTTCTCTCACCTTGGTAGATCTTGATATCTACACTGGTTTGGCTATCCTCAGCCGTACTAAAAGTCTCTGATTTTTTAGTAGGAATAGTAGTGTTACGCTCTATTAGCTTAGTCATAACACCGCCTAAAGTCTCTATACCTAAACTTAGCGGGGTAACATCTAAAAGAACTATATCTTTTACATCTCCAGCGAGTACACCACCCTGTATAGCAGCACCTACGGCAACTACTTCATCAGGATTCACTCCCTGATTAGGTTCTTTACCTGTAATATCTTTAACTATGCTTTTAACAGCAGGAATTCTAGTCGAACCACCTACTAGCACTACCTCGTCTATATCAGAAATCTTAACGCCAGCATCGCTAATAGCTTGATTTAAAGGTCCTTTTAATTTATCGAACAGAGCTGCTGATAAAGCTTCAAACTTAGCTCTAGAGATCTTCATTTCTAAATGCTTAGGACCACTAGCATCAGCAGTAATAAAAGGTAGATTAACAATACTTTCTGTAAGAGTAGATAATTCGATTTTAACCTTCTCAGCAGCTTCCATTAATCTCTGTAGTGCTTGAGGGTCATTACGTAAATCTATGCCATTCTCTTTTTTAAATTCAGCTGCGATATGATCGACTAAAACTAAATCGAAATCATCTCCACCTAAGCGTGAATCACCAGCAGTAGCTTTTACTTCAAATACGCCATCACCTAATTCTAAAATGCTGACATCGAAAGTACCGCCACCTAAGTCGAAAACTAATATAGTAGAGTCAGATTTTTTATCTAAACCATAAGCTAATGCCGCAGCGGTAGGTTCATTGATAATCCTAAGAACTTCTAAGCCCGCTATCTTACCAGCATCTTTAGTCGCCTGTCTCTGAGAATCATTAAAGTAAGCTGGTACAGTAATTACAGCATGCTTTACAGACTGGCCTAGATAAGTTTCTGCATCTTCTTTAAGCTTTCTTAAAACCTCTGCCGCTATTTCTTGGGGAGCGTATTCTTTACCGTTAACTTTAATATTAACTGAATTATTATTACCTTTAACAGTCTCATAAGGAAGCTGCGGAAGTACATCTGATACTTCGTCCCAACTATGCCCGATTAACCTTTTAGAACTATATATAGTCTGCTTAGGTTTCATTACACGACCACGTTTCGCGATCTGCCCTACAGTAATCGCTTCAGCGAAAGCTACTACAGAAGGAGTAGTTCTCGCTCCCTCAGAGTTCGGTATTACCGTCGCCTGACCACCCTCCATAACAGCCACACAGGAGTTAGTGGTTCCTAAGTCAATTCCTAATACTTTTCCATCAATCTTGTTAGCCATAGCAAATTTAGATTATAACAAAAAAAAATTCTATTTTTGTTAGGATTAAACAGCATGCAGAAAGATAAAACGGTTAATAATATTATTCTTGTAGGTAGGGCAGGCCGTGACCCAGAACTTAGATATTTTGAGTCTGGTTCTTGTGTAGCAGATTTTTCTGTGGCAGTTAATAGACCTACTAAAAATAAAGAGACTGATTGGTTTA
This sequence comes from Candidatus Caenarcanales bacterium, assembly GCA_036822535.1. Lineage (GTDB taxonomy): Bacteria > Cyanobacteriota > Vampirovibrionia > LMEP-6097 > LMEP-6097 > LMEP-6097. The sequence continues at coordinate 10,261 of DAISHM010000007.1, read as the reverse complement.
ACGTAAAAGTTTGGGGCAGGCAGGCTGAGATAGCTGGTGAGTATGTTAAAAAAGGCTCACTAATTGCGATAGAGGGTGAAATTGATTTCGAATCTTGGACCGATAAAGCTTCTGGTGCTGAGCAGACTAAGTCAGTGGTTATCGCTAGTAACTTAAGACTTTTAGGCGGACGTTCTGATAATCAATCAGCAGAGTTTTAATCTCTAGAAATTTATAAACATTGAGTATTTGTTAAGAACTTAAGAAAACATATTTTTTTTCTTGGACACTCCGATTTAGACTGTTAGAATAGTTTCTATATAAAAAGGTTTATGATCCGTAGAATTTTTAGTAGTGAAGAAGGCAGTGCATCGAAATTTTTCATGCTTTCTGCTATCGCTTGGTTAGTGATCGGTATGGGAGCAGGTTTGCTAGGTGCTCTTGAATTTTCTTTTCCAGATCTAACTAAGGGGGTAGCTCAGCTATCTTTCACTAGATTGAGACCAGCTCACGTTAATACAGTCGCTTTTGGCTGGCTATCTATGGCTAATGTCGGTTCTTGTTTATATATAATTCCAGCTCTCTGTAAGACAAAGCTCAACTCAGAGAAATTGGCCAATTTTTCCTGCTATCTCTGGAATATCGCTATAGGTCTAGGTTTGATAACTCTAGCTAATGGTTACACTGAAGGTAGAGAATATGCAGAATATCGTGAGCCTATAGATATTCTTATAGTTATTGCTTTAGGTTCCGTTTCTTATAACCTTTTCAGAACTTTACTTACTAGAAAAGTTAAAAAGCTTTATGTTTCCGTTTGGTATATCATGGGTGCGTTTTTCTGGATGCCTATAATATTTATTGTAGGTAATAGAACTTTCGTTGCTATGGATGGTCTTAACGACGGTATTCTTAACTGGTTTTATGGTCATAATATACTTGGAATGTGGTTTACAGTTTTAGGTGTAGGTATCGCCTATTATATGCTACCTAAAATGAGTGGTAAGCCGATCTGGAGCCATAGTCTCTCTATGTTAGGTTTTTGGACTATAGCTTTCTTTTACGCTCCTACTGGTACGCATCACTTATTGCAGTCTCCAGTTCCTGAATGGCTAAAAGCTTTAGCGGTAATTTTCTCCGCAGCTTTGGTTATTCCAGTTATTTCGGTTTTAGTTAATTTTTATATGACGATGAAAGGCAGTTGGTGGATGCTTACTACTAATATGCCGATTCGCTTTGTTTTGACTGGTGCTTTCTGGTATTTAGTTACTTGTATCCAGGGTCCTTTTCAAGCAACTAGAGGTGTTAATTGGTACATTCACTTTACCCAGTGGGTAGTAGGGCACGCACACGCTGCACTTCTTGGTACTTTCACCTTTTTCGTAATAGGAGCTTTGTATTACGGTATCCAAAGACTCACTGGTAAAAGAATATACAGTGTTAGATTGGTGAAATGGCATTATTGGCTGTTATTAATAGGTTTTTCTTTATTCTTTATAAGCTTGACTATAGCTGGATTACAGCAATCGGTCGGCTGGGCTTTAGGTTATCCAGTCTCTCAGTGGTCACTGGTACTAGTGCCGATGTGGTTAGTAAGAAGTATAGGTGGTGTAATGATGTTTCTAAGTAGCTGCCTATTTGCTTATAATATTTATATGACTTTACGTGAGCAGCCAATTTCATCATCATTAGAGATTAAAGTCGCTGTGCCGATTGAAGGAGATTCTAATTAAAATGTCTGAAGATAAAAATAAACAAGAATTAAATTCACAGGGAGTTAAAGGATACTTACTACCTGCTATAGTCGTGATTTTTTCCTTCGCGATAATATACACGGTTGTAGTAGCGATACCTAATCTGCCTTCTTTAAAATCAAATCCTAGTGAATACGCCATAGAGTACGTAGAAAAGGATGAAAAAGGCTTAATTAAAAGAGATCCTAAAACTGGTGTACCAGTTCTTAATCAGGCTGGCCGTGGTAGAGCGGTTTATGTTAGAGAAGGTTGTTTTTATTGTCACTCACAGTTTGTAAGACCTCAAGACAGAGACTTTGGAAGTAAAGTACAAGCTGGTGATTATGCTAATGAGACCCCTAACGTACTTGGTACTTCTAGAACTGGTCCAGATTTAAGTAATGAGGGTGGTAAATTGCCAGATGAGTGGCATATCGCTCACTTAAAAGATCCTAGAGCTTATACTCCTGGTTCGATAATGCCTTCTTTTGATTATTTAAGTGACGAAGAATTACAGGATCTAGTCGCTTATCTTCAAACCCTTGGTAGAAAAAGGTTCGATGATCCTAATAATCGCCATATCTATGAGGCTTATTATCCAGAAGCAGACCAAGCTTTCTGGAAAGCTTCTGAGCATCATAAACCAAATGTAGACAGTGCCGCTGCTGCTAATGCTGGAGCTGGTATCTATAGACAGAACTGTGCAGTATGTCACGGTTTGAATGGTTTAGGAAATGGACCTAATGCTCTTGCTATGGCTAAAAAACCAGCTAATTTTTCTGATCCTAAGTATAAAAAATACTCCAATGAGACATGGTACTGGAGAGTAGCAGAGGGTGTGCCGGGTACAAGAATGCCTAGGTGGAAATTAAAATTAGAGCCTCAACAAATGTGGTATTTAGTAGCTTTCTTAAAAACATTGCCGCAGGATGAAAAACCAATCATTGAGCCTTATCAAACTATTGATAGTGCTGATTGGCAATCTCAATCTGCGTTACCACCTGCAATTATTAACAATTATGAGAAATTAGGCTCTGCTTCTCCTAGTTCAGCTGGAGGTGCTGCTAGTGCCCACTAATTTACTAGTTCAGTTAAATGACTGGGTTTTAGTAACCTTTAACAAAGAGGCTCTAGCTATATTTGCAGTACTCTGCGTTTCATTCTTTCTTATCGCCGCTATATTTGCCTATTTTGGCTTTACTAGTGGTGAATTCAAAAATCAAGAGGATGCCAAGCATGAAATGCTTGATTGTTAGGAGATTAAATCATGACGGAAAATAACTCAAACGATGAAATGTCACCTATAGCTTACGGAGTTCCTTCTGGAATAGCTATTCAAGGTGCTCAGCCAACAAACGAGTATAAAGTTGGGCATAATAAACCGCCACTATTTTTAATAGTGCTTTATGTTATGGTAATAATTTGGTGTGCGATTAGTTGGATACCTTTCTATGGCTATTAATTGGAAGATTTGTTTTATGATAAATAGAAATTTATTTTTAAGTCTAATTTTTATTCTAGTTTGCTTCTCGCTGACAGCTTCTCCAGTTTTAGCAGCAGTTTCTTATGAAAAAGAAGAGCTGGTTAGCAGTACGATTAAAAAATGGAAGCCTAAAATTCCAGTTAATGAATTTCCTTCGCATCAGCCTTCTATCGCCTCTGGGAAAGAGGTTTATGCTATGCACTGTTCTATGTGTCACGGACATGAGCCTAAAGATGGTTTCTTGTCTAAAGAGCTTTTAAGATCTAAGTCTCCAGAAGAGCAATACATCTCTATTAAAAATGGTAACGGCAAAGGTATGCCAGCTTTCAAAAACAAACTTTCTCGTGATGAGATCTGGGACGCACTTATGTACGTGCGTGCTGAAATATTAGGTTACTATCCCTTAAATTCTGAGGAACTTTCTAAAATGAATTCTATTTTCGGTGGTAACTGTGCTGTCTGCCATGGTACTAGAGGGCAAGGAGATGGTCCTTTACACAAATCTCTAAATCCAGTTCCAGCTAACTTCACTATGTTTCAGAGACTATATACTAGGTCTGATAACAGGTTACATAAAGAAATAACTCACGGTATTCCTTGGACAGCTATGCCTGCTTGGCATAATAGAATAGACTTTAATCAAAACTATAAATTTGATGAAGAAATGATTTGGAAATTAGTTACTTATGTGAGACAGTTTGGTTTTTCACAGGAGTTTGATAGACTTGATACAGGTAGAAAGAAATTAGAAGCCTATAAAAAGTCAATCGGGGAGACTAAATAAGGAGTTTATTATGGAAATGAAATTCGAGAAAAGAGATTTGATAAAGGTTTTGCTTTCGATTCCATTAGTGGGTACTATTGCATCTGTGCTTTTAGCCCCTTTTGTTAGATATTTAAAACCGACTTCTGGTCCTTTAGCTACTATGGAAGTTTTTAAAACTCCAGATAAGCCTCAACCAGTCTCTATAATTAGCTTCCCACTTTCAGATTTTCCTACCCCTTGGTCATTCAAGTACTTTATGTTCCAAGAATCAAACAGAGAGTATACTTCAATCGGTGAGCAAATTAAAACTATTCCAGGTGCTGCTGTTAGATTACCTGTAGATGAAGCTGATGGTAAACCTAAATTTGTCGTTTTTTCTAGAGTCTGCCCGCATTTAGGCTGCGTTTTTAACTTCGTTCCAGAGGAAACAGAAGTAGCTAAAGGTTATAACTACACGCCATCATCAGGTCAGAAAGTTTTTGCTTGTCCTTGTCATTTATCCGTTTATGATCCAATGCAGGAAGATACTAAAGGTAGAGGGAAAGTGGTTTCGGGTCCAGCTCCTAGATCACCATTTAAGTTTAATTTTAAAGTTGATGGCGGAGTTCTTGCTATTGAGAGCTTAGAGTCTGGAGGTATTTCTTAATATGGCACTTGCTAGTTTATTGTCTTCGATTACTTCTATTGATAATATTAAGAAGTTTTTTTTGGATAGATTTAAAAATGTTGATTTCTTTGATGAGAATTTCAAAGATAAACAGATAGAAAATATTTGGTATAAATTAGGTCCAGTTCAGTGGCTTACTTGGATGCTGACAGTTCTTACAGGAGTTCTCTTAATAGGTTTCTATATTCCTACTACTGAACAGGCTTACGATAGTATTATTCGTATCCAAGAAGAAGTTCCTTTTGGCTGGCTAATTAGAGGGATGCATAAGTATGCCGCAGATGCTTTTATTATCATCTGTACTATGAAGCTTTATCGTATGTTTATTTGTGCTGATTATAAAGGTAATAGAGAATTCAATCTTTGGATTTGTTTCTTTTTACTACTTTTAGGTTTTTACTCTGGTCTTTCAGGTTATCTTCTAATCTGGAACCAGAGAGCTTTTTGGGCTACTAAGGTATTTGCTACCTTCCCTGGTTACATGGATCAGTTCGGTATTAATCTAGCTTTCTTAGGGGCGACTATAGTTAATAAGTTAATTGAATGGGGCATTCCATCGAGTTTACCTCGTGTTCCAGTAGAACAAGGTGGTGGAGTGCTGCTCGACATGAAGCTTCTAAACCAATACATAAATTTCAATTTAGGTATGACCACTCAGCAGATACTTTTAGGTGGTAGTGCTATCGGGCAAGCTACTATTACTAGATTCTATTCTATGCATATGGCTCTTTCTACTATCGGTATCATAGTCGTAGAGCTTTATTTCTATAGTAATAAGAAAAAGAGATTTAACATCCCTTGGTCAGAGGGTTTTCTAGTTATTTTAATGGTCGCTGCCGCTGCTACTATTTTCCCTGCGGAAATGGGTTCTAGGGCGGATGCTGCTGTTACTCCTTTACCTATTCTTTCTGACTGGTATTTCTTAGCTCTTTATCAAATGTACAAGTATATAGAGCCAGTTTTAGCAACTTTCGTTACTATGTTAATTCCAGCAACAGTTTTATCACTGCCTTTCTTGGATACTGGTAAAGAAACGCATATTACTAAAAGACCTATCATAATGTCTCTTTGTATAATGGGTTTCATTAACTTTATCGTTTTCTCAGTATTAATCATTCTTAATATCGCAAATATCAATACTGATCCACCTTATTGGATAGCTGGCAGCACTATTATTGTAGCCTTTGGTATTTATTTTTCATGTTTACAACGTGGAAACAATTATTGGAAGTTACTTCTGAGCTTCTGTGTATTCTTAGCTCTTTATTTATCTAGAATACACACTGTACCTTACTTTGGTTTACCACTTTCTTCTCTTTTAGATTCTACTTTCTTGAAAGATGGGTCTTGGGGCAGAATGTGGATATTCTATGGTGGTTTCGCTTTAATCCTAGCTGTTGTGCTTTATGTAGAAAAATTTATGCCTTAAAAGCTTAAAGAGGAGCCGGTTACTATTGCCTAGTAGAACTGAACTAGAGAAAAAAACTAAAAAATTTAGTCTAGCTTACTATCTAGTTTTTGTTTTAGCTATTTTTTCTTTATCTCAGTTTTTCGGTGCTCACGTATATTTCTCTCAGGGAAAGGATTTTATGGGTTATATTATCGTTTCATTGAGCTTAATTAGTTTTTTTGGCTCTATGCTATTTATGACTTATAGGATTTATGCTGAAGAAAAGGATAATAATAATTTACGTGTTAATTTTATGCCTTATGAAAAGCTTTACAGGATTTTAAACAGAGGAGTTAAAGGTTAATTATGTCTGAAAGTACAGTTAAAAAGAATGATACATGGTTTTACATCGCAATCCTTGTTGCTGTCTTAAACCTAGCTTTCTTTGGTTTGATGTTTACTTTAATGGGCTATTTTGAATTAGTCGGTGCCGACCAGAGCTACTTTGACCAAGGTACTAAGAATAATCTGCAATTAATTAATTCTATTCTCGGTATTTTGGGAATTAGTATAGATGCAGATTCCCCTCGTAAAATATCGACATTAGGCTACTCTATTTGTCTAGGATTTGCTCTCTGTACTACTTTCATTGCGATAGTTATTGGTAATAGAAGACCAGTAGAGGATTATGAGGTTACGATTGCTAAAAAATAAGGATTTAAATTATGCTAACTAGTTTTGTAAGAAGCGGTCAGAAAGTGTTACTTAGAATAGAGGATCTTTTAAATAAGATCTTTACTTCTGAGCAGAATATACTTTATTACCATGGTGCGATGCCTAATTTCTGCATGTGGATGCTTTTTTTATCTGGGCTTTTATTATTCGCTTATTACACTCCGACTCTAGAAGCGGCTTATCAGTCTGTCGAGTATATTACTAAAAAGCTTCCTTACGGTGATGTGGTTAGAGGTATACACAGATACGCTGCAGATGCGATGCTGCTTACAGTTATTCTTCACGCTCTAAGAGTTTATTTCACTGATAGATATAGAGAATATAGACTTATAGCTTGGTATTCAGGCGTAGCATTATCTGTATTCATGCTAATCATCGGTATTTCAGGATATATATTAGTCTGGGATGAAAGATCTTTCACTATAGTAAATAAACTTACTGAATTTTTATCAGCATTACCAATATTCGGTCCTGCTCTAGCTAAGGCGTTTTTAAATGGTGACGTTATTTCTAACTACACTATGAGTATGTCTTTCTTTTTACATACTGGTACTTCTTTCGCTCTTCTAGTTTTATTATGGGTGCATTATATGAGAATTTCTAGACCAGTAGTTAATGTTACTTGGGCTATAGGTTCTTTAATATCAGGAATTATATTAGTTTTTGCAGGATTATTCCCTGCGATTTCTGGTCCTGAAGCGAATTTTACTGTAGAGCCTACTTATTTTGATATAGATTGGTTCTATTTATGGTTATTTCCAGTAATTGATATAGCTGGAAATATCGGTGCATGGATAATTTTAATCGCAGGTATAACTCTAGTTACACTTCTACCAAATTTCGTTAGATCTAGAGATAAGGAGCCTGCTTCTGTCTCTAAAGATCACTGTGTAGGTTGCAGACTATGTTCTATTGACTGTCCTTATGAGGCTATTTACATGGCTCCTCGTAATGACGGTAGCAAGTATAAAGAGATTGCTGTTGTTATTGATGATAGATGTGCTGAATGTGGTCTATGCGTAGGAGCTTGTAACTTCGATGCGATTGAGTTACCTACTTATAAATCACCACAGGTTATGGATGATATTAGGATTGCCTTACAGTCATAATTTCACTGTATTTTAATGGGAGTAATAATTTAAGGATATAAAAATGACACAAGCAGAAACTCAATTAGAGAACAAAACTAAAACTAGAGATGAAGTGAAAATCGCTGTCATCGCCTGTGCTAGAAGTGTTAATTTAGAAGGTGAGCTGTCTGAGACTAAACTTAATGGTGTGGATAATTGTAATGTTATTCAAGTACCATGTAGTGGGATGATTCAGCCACGTATGATAGAGTCTGCATTTAATGCTGGTGCTGATGGAGTTATCGCGATGGGCTGCCAGATTGGTGACTGTCATTTCAGGGAAGGTAATAAATTCTGTAGAGAAAGATTACTGGGTCAAAGACCACCAATGATTAAAAAAACTGTTCATAAAAATCGCATAAGAGGTCTCTGGATGTCTGAAGTTCAAGTCGGTGACTTTAAAGATAGAGTAGAAAATTTTAAAGATTATGTCGCAGAGCAGTTAGCTGAGGAGAAAAAAGGAAACTAATTATGTCTAAAGCTAAAGATTCAGTTACTATACTTATGGAAAATATTATTTTCTATGCAATATTTTTCGTAACTCTTCTTTTAATCGCTAGCTTCGGTCTCATCGCAGAGGCTTAATAAGCGTTATAGCCAAATGAACAGAAGTTCAAGGCTTGTCAGGGACACGAGAGATATGAAGACGACGAAGGCAGAAGAATCAGAATTTACACATTGTAATGCTATAGATTCTGATGCAATGATTAAGGCTATAGTAAGTGCAAAAACTGCTGTAGTAGTCGCTCACGTAAATCCAGATGGTGATACTTTAGCTTCTATGCTTGCTTTAGCGAGTGTCTTAGAGGCATTTGGTTTAGAGACTGTTCATCGTGTTATGCACGATACGGTACCAGAGGTTTATAAATTTTTCCCTGATCAAGAAAAAGTCTTCTGCTCTATGAAAGATTCTGATAGGGAGCAGCTTCTAGATGAATATGATCTTAGCTTTAGCTGTGATTGTGGCTCAGTACAGCGTTTAGGTTCAGCAGGGCAGATATGGCAGCGGGCTAAAGTTAGCTGTAATGTCGATCATCACTTATCTAATCCTCTCTATGCTGATTTGAATTGGGTGGATGCTGAAGCTACCTGTACTGGGCAGGTGGTGAGAGATATATTAATAAAGCTTAACGACTTTATTAACTTATCTTCAGATAATAGAAAGCTCTTAGAGATTGACTCTAAGCTCGCTAGTCTTTTTTATATTACTCTTCTTACTGATACTGGCGGCTTTAGGCATAGTAATACTAATGCCGAGGTGTTTAAATGGGCAGCTGAACTCTGCTCTCTAGGAGCTGATCCTAGTCGCCTATTTAATTTACTCTTTAATCAAATGCCTTTTAAAACTATTAAAACCATCGGAGCCGCTTTAGCTGAAATGGAATTAATTAGTTTAGATATAAATGAACTAATTAATAGTCAAAAACTAAATCTAGAAAAGGAAATAGTGCCTGATAACATTTTAAAAATCGCTTTTACTACCACTAGTAAAGAAACTGTTTTAAGTCTATCAGCCCTCGAAGAAGACACTGACGAAATCGTGGATCACTTAATGCGTATTAAGGGTGTAAATATGTGCATTTATCTTCGTGAAGATATGAAAAAAGAGTTTAACTTTAAAGGCAGTTTACGCAGTTCCTGTGATATAGACTGTTCTAAGGTAGCGTCCCAGTTAAACGGCGGCGGGCATGCCCGCGCAGCCGGTTTTAACTGTTCAGCAAAGAGCTTCCATCAGCTGAAATCTATAGTCTTAGAAAAAATCTCTGAAACTATCGCTAGCTTAAGCCACTAGGAATTGAATCTGGTTAATCGATTCTATAATTAATTCTGCTCTTTCCTGCTCACTCATTTGATCTAAGTGAGACCAGTTATTAATGACCCATTCTTTTTTATCTTCATCTATGAACTCTTCATTCTCATCTAAGAATTCTTCTAGAGTCGCATATTCTCTGTGATAGTAAATCATCGCAATGCTATCTGCTAGATAAGCTATACATAAACTGTCATCTGGATAGCGATCTATTAAATCATGACAATCAACTAAAAATTTTTCCAAAAGTAAATTAGAGTTTAATTTACTAGCCACTATGAAATCGTCGTGTTTCACGTTTTACCCCCCTATTAATTTATATAACCCTTATTTGTAGGTCTAGTTAAGAACTAGTTAACTAAGCCAAAATATCTCAAAAACTTTTCCTTAATTTAAAAAATTAAAACTCACCTAGATATTCTAGACCCGATGAGCCAGTGTGAGTCGAGATATCCAGGGCTGCTGTCTTAGATAAATTATAATGACTGTAAAAATTTTTAATAAGTTTATCTTTTATTTCTTCTGCTTTATTAGTATTCCTTATTCTTATTCTTTCTTTTCTTATTGCTTC
>DAISHM010000006.1:13221-15020 GCA_036822535.1 Candidatus Caenarcanales bacterium | reverse complement strand
TAAGTATTTATCTTCTAATGATTTACCTAGGTGTACTGAAGATTTGAGTTTTAGTTGTTTGAAAGCTTAGATCTTATTTTAATTAAAGCTTAAGATAATAGGCTGGTTCTTGCGCTTATAATTTTCTTTGAGACGAAGTTGTCTTAGAAGAGAGTTAATTTGCTTAATAATATTGATGGTAGAAATACTGCTGCTTTAACCAGTGCTGTGAATCCAGCGATAACTTCAGGGATCCCTGCAGAGGAGAAAGTAGAAAACAGCGCAAGCGTGAGACCTACGTCTAATCGAGCTGCTGGATTGCCTCAGGCAAAAGGTCTTCCGCAATTAATAGAAAATTTCATAATTAATAAAAAGGGGTTTATTCATCATGCGACACTAAGTACCCTTGGTGAAGGGCATAGGAATATAAAAAACTATATGCATGAAAATCATTTTACTCATGTAGTGATGCATGGTCTTCTAGATGGTTTAAGTGTGGACAAAAATTCAAATGAACAAGCTAATTACTTTGATCGTAGTTTTTCTGGGGAGTTGAGAATGCAGGTGGCAGAGTCTGTTCTGACTCATTTGGGGGTGGCTGATGGTTTTTCTGAGGATAGAACCAACCTATTTAAGATTCAGACACCTAGCTTAGCCTCACTTAATAATGCGCAGCTTGCTACCTGTTATTCACAGATTAGTAATCTAGCTAAGATGTTATATATGGATGTCGCTTCTAATAAGGAGTTGGTGAATAATCCTGATACTAATAACCTGGGTCGTAAATTATCAATGATTGCTATGAACGGCTTAAGATTAAGCCAGCAAATAGATAATAGTCTCAAGTCAAGTCTGGATAATAATTTGCATTAATTTAAAAATCCATTTTCTATTTTAGATGACAATGATAAGGCTATGATTCTTACGAGTATAGAGCATCAGCAAGGATCCGAACTTAACCCTTGGTATAAAGACATCATACATAAGAATCTTAATTCTACAGTCTTGGATTTTAAAAATATTAAGCCGTTAGACTTGGAAGAGGTGACTCGAATTGCTTCTTGGACTCAACACCTAGCTGATCATTTAATGAAACTGGTTCCCGCAGATGGCTTTACCCATATACATAGTGCCTTGAAAATCCCTTTTTTAAGTGTGGAAAAATTAGACTCATTGCCATTTGAGAGGATTGGAGCTAGAACTGTTCTGAATACTCCTCCTGAATTTATTCCTTACGAGGATTTTTCTTCCTATAGATAATTATGAAGTGGCTTGGTAGAAAATGTTATATTTCTATTAAGTGACTACTGAAGATAAAACTGAAGTGCTGCTCCAGCGTTTACGTAACGAGGGTTTTAGAATCACATCTCAGCGGGAGACTGTGATTAGAATTTTTCAAGAGAATAAAGATGAGCATTTAAGTGCAGAAGATGTGTATGAGATACTCTGTAAGCGTAATGAAATAATCAGCCTAGCTACTACTTATCGTACTTTGAGAATGCTAGTCGAGATGAATGTTTTGCGTGAATTGGATTTTGCTGAGACACATAAGCACTATGAGTTAGTAGATGAGAATTCTACTCCACACCATCATATTATTAGCTTAGATTGTAATCACACTATTGAATTTGAGGATGAGGAAATAAATAAATTAGGTATGGCTATAGCCAAAAAATATAATGTTGATGTAGTTGATATGCAGTTCCAGATTTTTGCTAAATGCCCTACCTTAGAGCATAAGCACGAACATAAAAAACATAGAAATTAGATTTACGCTTTTCTTTGAAAAGTTCTATCGTGTAGCTTTTAAAGTAATATAC
>DAISHM010000006.1:0-13211 GCA_036822535.1 Candidatus Caenarcanales bacterium | reverse complement strand
GTATTCATCAGTGTTTGTAGCCTGCTCGTTAGTAAAAAAGCTGACTTCATTGTCAGTAAAATTAGTTTCGGAGTTGAGCTTTTCCGTTAATTTGCTTGCAGATAAAATGATTTTATTTAGAGCTTGCTGCTTACCTGTTTCTTGAGCTAACTTAGCTGCACTAAGTAGTTTATGAAGCATTTTAACTGTCTTAGGATCTATCTTCTCAACCATAAAAGGTTTATGCCCGATAAATTTTTTTCTTTCTATTATTTATAGTTGAGAATTAATTACTTTTAGGGGATTTGTCTCCACCATTTGGTGGAGGTCTAATGGAGATACCTCTAAGGCTGAGAGATTTTGAGCATGCTTTGCAAGGTCTACTAGTCCGCCTCTTAGCTCATCATCCCTGTCATAGATGCTTTTAGATACTGAATCACTCACTAAAATTAGCTTATCTTTTTTCTTCTTCACTAGTCGTTTAACTACATCTTCATGTAAATGCAAATCTTTATCTTCTTTAGAGCCGCAGATAAACATTAAATAGACTTTATCGTGATGATAGGCTGCATAACCTAAACCTAACTGATCTGGGTCTACTATAGAGTCTGGGTTTATAGAATCTAGGTAGTTTAATTGTTCTGGATTATTTTCTCTCTGTTTAAAGCCCTTAAAGACATTCATAGCATTACCCCAGTGCGTAACTAGTTTTACTTTATATTTCTCAAAAGCTTTCATAGCCTGTGAGTAATTAGCTTCACTATGACCATAAGATACGTAGACTCCGTTATCCTGAAGGAATTTAGTCATGTCACCATCTTTATCTTTTAGTGGACATAAGGTCCAGAGTTTAATTAGGCCTGGGTATTCATGCCTTAAGCGACCAGCTTTTAGGAAATCGAATTCAGAAGCATAAATTGAAGGATGAATTCCCATGCGACTGATTAAACCGCCTTCTATGTGTACTCCTGCGATATGGGTGCGTGAATCTGCTAAAGCCTCATCTAGAGAGTTATCGAAGCGTTTTTTATAAGCATTAATGTTACTAAGCGCAAAGGCTATATTTTCATAAGAATTGGTAATAATAGTAGCGAGTATTTGCTTAACTCCTCTTCTGAAGAGGTATTTACACATTTTTTTAATTTCTAAATGGCGTGGTCCTTCCCAGAAATTACAGCGAAACTCATTAGCGACACTTAAGCCATTTACCTGCAAATCGATCATAATCTAAGCATATACCCTAGCTGCTTTGATTAGAGCCATTTAGAAAATAGATTTTGGAATTACTTTTACAAAATCCAAAAAATATGAGATTATGTTAGCCTGATGTGGTTTTTGCTAAAAAGCAAATCAAGGAGATAGGTTAATGAAAAAAATTAAAAGTTTATTATTGGCTTCATTGCTTCTAGTGGCTGGCGGTGCTAAGGCTTTCGCAGCTGATGCTAAAAGCACTGATAGTGAGAATTTCTTAAGACCGATAAATGTTCAGAATGCATATATCGACACTGAGAAAAAATGGGAAACCAGAGTTGGTTTTGATTGGGCTAGACGTAGCCAAGGTTTAGGTGGTGCTAGATTAAGACAGAATTCTTTTAACTTGCCTAGAGTAGAAGTTAGAAGAAGCTTTGACACTCCTATCCCTACTAGAATAGGTATCAGTCAGTCTTTAAACGCTGGTGTGAACAGCCTTTCTGGTGCTTATGATAATGGTTCGTTTGGCTTTGGGAATTTAGGTCTAAGCTTAGAAGCTGCTCTTGTAAATAAGAAAGAATTCGCTTCTACTCTGTATTTTAATCAGCAGTTTCCTTTTGCACATAGTACTAGTTTAAATAATGCTTTATGGAGACCAGCTAATGGTACTGATGCTTATAGCTTCCAAACTGGTTTACAGACACAGTTCGCTTTAGGTGATAATTTGACTGTTTACTCTGACTTAGGTTACAGATACGATGATTATGATAAAGATGTAGTCGCTCAGTCTTTTGTATACTCTACTGAAGCTGTTTTAGATACTAATACTCCGATTAATTTATCTATGGGTATGTTAGGGATGAGTACTTACGATGGTAAAAGCCTTTCTAGCAGAGGAGCTCATTTAGGCGGTACTGATATTAGATTAGTTCCTGGCTTAATTATTCCTCTAGGAGAAGATAAAAATACTCAGTTTAGATTAGGTTTCCCTATCGGTGTAACTAATGATGCTGCTGATTTTGGCGTTCAAGCTAGTTTATTTGCTGCGTTATAATTTCTCTAACTAAGATTATCATTATGAAAAGCCACTTGTGTAAAAGCAGGTGGCTTTTTGCTAACTGATTGTTAACTTTGCTAAGTTTTACTAAATCTACTTCGAGATTTTTTAGTCTCTTATAGATCTATGGGTGATATTACAGTTAGCTCTTTTAAAGAAAAAATTAGTCTTGTTCAGGCTGGTACTAAGTCTGACGCAGAGGTTAAGAAGTATGTGGATGACATGACGACGAAAGTTTTCAATGGTAAGACTAATCTTACTGAGGAAGAATTATTTAGTCGTTTAGATAATCTTTATGGTATACAGAATAAAAATCAGTGGTTGAGAAATACTTTGTTTGATGCGAACTCACAGCATTTAAAGGGGACTAGTAACATTGCTGATTGGCAAAATGTAGGAGGAGTTAAGTCACCTAATGATGGGCAAAAGCCTTTAACAGAAGAGGTAAAATCAGATGAAACAAAAGCTACTCCAATTTTAACCGAAGCTGTATCTACTCAGAATCAGCCTGCGACCAAGGCCGCTGATGGGAATATTTTGCATTTAGAACTTAATCAGTTTAAAGAGGGTAACTGTGCCTGTCTAGCAGTTTTAGGTATGATGGCTCAAGATTATAACCTAAGGGAAAAGCTTTTAGAGCCGAGTATAGTTAAGCAAGAGGATGGTAGTTTTAGGGTTTATTTAGCTGGTGGCGAAAAGGAATTAAATGGTCAAGAGATAAAAAATGGTACTGGTAAAGATGAAAAAGGGTTTTATGTAACAGTTAAGGAAGCTGATTTAAGAGAATATAAGGATCTGGTCACGGAAGCTAGTGATAGAGACTATTTAGTTCTTGCTACGGCAGCACAAAAGTATGCAGAGCTGTATGGTATAAGGGGAGACAGTAATACTAGAGATGGAATGTATCCTGAAGGTTTGATTGCACTTTTTACAGGTAAAGATACTGTAAAAACTAATGCTAGTGACGCTTCTGCTTTAGATAGTTATTTCCAAAATCCTCAACTAGGAACTATAGTTTTTGGCGGTGATAACATTCCAAAAAGAAAAATAGGTAAAGATTCAGATCAGGTAATTATGGGTCGTCATGCCTATAGTTTAGTGCCTCTAGCAGATGGACAATTTAAGGTTATTAACCCTTGGGATACTAAAAATCCGATGATACTTACTGAAAAACAGTTAAGAGAATATATGGCTCACGATGCTTACATAGATTCCCTTTAAATTAGCATTAGCAGTTTATAATGGAAGATATGAAGAATATACTCCTTTCGAATGCAAAAATTATTAATGAAGGTGAAATCTATCCAGGCGAAGTAATTATAGAAGGTGATCTAATAAAAACCATTATTAGACACGATTCTAAAGATTATCAGGAATTTCGTAATCATGCGATGAAAGATCAGATGGAAATTCATGATTTGAAATTTAAATATTTAATGCCAGGTATGATAGATGGCCAAGTGCACTTTAGAGAGCCTGGTTTAACGCATAAAGGTGATTTAATGACAGAGTCACGTGCTGCTGTCGCAGGCGGTATTACTTCATTTATGGAGATGCCTAATACGCATCCGCGTGCTTTAACTCAGGATTTGCTCGCTGAAAAATTTGAATTAGCGAGTAAAAAATCATTTGCTAATTATTCTTTTTATATGGGGACTTCTAATGATAATTTGGAGGAGGTTTTAAAAACTGATCCTAAGACGGTTTGTGGAGTGAAGATATTTATGGGTGCATCTACTGGTAATATGCTGGTTGATGACGAGGATACTTTATCACATATTTTGTCTATGAGCTAGAAGCTGATTGCGTATCTCTGTGAAGATGAAGCTGTTATTAATGCTAATACTAAGAAGTTTGTAGAGTTACACGGTGAGGATTTATCTGTAGATTATCATCCACTGATTAGAAATCATGAAGCTTGCTTTAGATCTTCCGAGAAGGCAGTTAATTTGGCTAAAAAATATGGTACTAGATTACATGTTTTACATCTCTCTACAGCAGATGAATTGAAGCTATTTGAAAATAATTTACCTGTCAGAGAGAAGAAAATAACATGTGAGGTCTGCTGCCATCATTTATGGTTTTCAGATGAGGATTACGAGACTAAGGGGTCTTTGATTAAGTGGAATCCAGCCATTAAAACTAAAGGTGACAGAGAAGCTTTGCAGAGAGCTGTCAGAGAGAATATTATAGATGTTATCGCGACTGATCATGCTCCTCACACACTAGAAGAAAAAAATAATCCTTATTTTAAATCCCCTGCGGGCGCGCCTTTAGTGCAGCATGCTTTAAATATTCTCTTTGAATTACACATACAAGGAAAAATTACTTTAGAAAAAATAGTAGAGAAAGTCGCTCATAATCCAGCTCACTGTTTCCATGTTGAAAAGCGAGGCTTTATTAGAAAGGGTTATAAAGCGGATTTCACTGTTTTTAGTCTAGATAAGTCTGATAGAGCTCCAGTTTGGACTGTAGATAAATCTAATATTCTTTATAAATGTAAATGGTCTCCATTAGAGGGTACTAGGTTCCACTCTAAAATTACCCAGACTTTTATTAATGGGGTATTGGTTTATGATAATGGTGTATTTAACGAAGATTTTAGAGGCGAACGCTTGACTTTTGATCGCTAGGCAGTAATTCTTTTATTATTTTTTAATAAAGCTCGATTTTTGAGGAAAAATGACCCCTAAATATATTTTTGGTTAATCGCTAAATTTATTATAGAGGTGATGAAAAACAGATTTTCATCGCAGATACTATCAAAAGGAGCGTATGATATGGAATTTAAATTAGAGGAAGTAAAATTCAGGGGTAGTAAGCTGACAGAAAAGCAAATAGCAGTTTTAGAACTAGTCGCAGAGGGGATGACTAATCTAGAAATCTCAGAGAGTCTTTTCCTATCGATTCGTACAGTAGAATCTCACTTACTTAGAATACGAAACATAATTGGTGAGCATATGCCAGAAGGTAAAAAAATTAGCGATCGTAAATTAGTTTTATTCGCTAGAGATTTTATTGAAGGCATGCTCACTTACAAGAATATACGTAAAAAAGAAATGCAATCACATTTTCTCTGGAGCGGAAATCGCAAGTATGCTTAAAGCATTTCTAATAACGATTTTAGATGCTGCTACTAGAGAGAGACGTGCTTTCATTAATTCTTCATCTACGCCTATAATGCGGTTTTCATTATAGAATTGATGAAATAGGCTAGCTAGGTTTTTGAGGTAGACTGAAATTTTATAGGGTGCTCTTATATCTGCCGCATCTAGAACTAGTTTTGGTAATTCGACTAATTCTAAAATTAGGCTTCTAATAGTTTTGAGCTGCTCTTTATCGTGAGTTTCTTCTGAAAAAATTTCTTTAAATTTTCCAGAAAAATTAGTGAAATCTTGATTTAGAAGCCTATCTAATTCATCTTCTTCGAATATAGCAGCCTCTTCTGAATTATCAAGGATATTGATACGCGGACTAGTCATATTACGTAATATGCTCGCACAGCGAGCATGAGCGTATTGTATGTAATAGACTGGATTATCTTTATCATGTTTCTGTGCTAAAGCTAAATCAAAAACCATGCGATTATTAGCTTGGCTATCGACTAGAAAGAATCTCAAAGCATCTTTACCGACTTCTTCTAGGAGTTCATCTACATTAACTATAGTGCCTTTACGCTTGGACATCTTTTTCTCAATACCATCTTCTTTAATGGAGACTAGCTGTATAAATATAAGTTCTAATTGATCTGGATTGTAGCCTATGGCTTGAATCGCTCCTCTGATGCCGACTTCCTGCCCATGATGGTCGCTACCCCAAACATTGATTAGCTTATCAAAGCCTCTATCAAACTTATCTTTATGGTAAGCAATATCGCCAGCGAGATAAGTAAAAATACCCTGAGATTTTTTTAAAACTCTATCTCTTTCATCACCATAGGATTTAGCCCTGAACCATAAAGCGGAGTCTTCTTCATACACAGCAGATTCCTCTTTGTCATTGAGTTTTACTTGAGCTGATTTTAAGGTTTCACAAACTAAATCTATTTTATTTTTTCCATTTATCTTTACTTGATGTAGATTTTCATTCTCTGAGTACCATGTATCGAAATGTACATCTATTGCGGCTAATACTTTTTTCTGTAAATCTAAAAATAAACTCTTAGCTAGATTACCAGCTAATTTTTTCGCTGTCTCACTCTTTAGAGCTTCTGCGGAAATATGTTCAGCTAAAGCTTTACGGTAAATTTCTGGTTTTAAGACTTCTAGCATGGAGTCTAAAGGATAGGTATCTTCAGGGTAAGCTTCCCTATCTAAATAGCCCTCCTGTATTTGGATTGCGGCTTGAGCTGAAGCTGAAAGCTTCTCCATCTGCACTCCTGCATCATTTATATAAAATTCACTAGACACATCATAGCCCGCCCAGTCTAGGAGCCTAGCTAGTGAGTTACCTAGAACAGCTTGCCTGCCATGTCCTAAATGTAAATTACCTGTGGGATTTGCAGAAACATACTCGATTAGAAATCGGTGTGGCTCCATGTTAGATCTAGCCTCTTTAGAGAGACGACCATAATCATCTTTCTCTGTATGTATCTCTGTGAGAGCTGATTCTAAGAAGTCCCAATTAAGCCTAATGTTAATAAAACCTGGTCCTGCGATAGATACATCCCCTATAGATAAAATATCTAAATGTTTAACTATATTTTCAGCTATTTTAAATGGAGCTAATTTAGCTAGGCGAGAGAGTTTCAGGGCTATGCTAATAGCTATATCACCATGATCTGGGTTCTTGCATCTTTCTACTTCAATCGTCTCATGAAATTCCTTAAGCTCGCCTAAATCCCCTGCTTTAAGGGCTTTCTCTATCGCTGCTTGAAATAAATCACGAATTTTACTTACTAGCATTTTGCTCCTCTAGTCTTTGAGCGAGTATGCTTATGGGGTTCACAAAGGACTTTAACGGCTGATTCATGGCCAGAGCTAAAGGACCAAAGTAATCATCCATATAATTTATGGCAATTTGATCCACAAAGCGTACTCCCCTTGCGAAAGATAAGAGTCCTGCACTCAAGGCTCTAATAATAGCAGAATGCTCAGGTTCTTTATATCTCTTCTTTACGTAAGCAAAAACCTGATTAAATAAATCATCTTTTAATAGCATATAGCTAAAATTTGGTGAGTCAGAGGCACTCAAGTCAATCGCAAAAATAGGTTTATTGATTTCTAAGTCTGGGACTTTAGTTAATAGATCTAAATCATTAATTAAAATAATGAAATCAGCATTATTAGTATCAGTTTCAATAATATCTAAGTGATGCAAGATTAGCTTAGTATCTAACTGGATTTCAGAGCTTAATTTTCGAGAATTTGAAATTATATTGGCTTTTAAATGACTTAATTTATAATCACTAATTATTTCCTTACTGAGAAAAAATAATGGGCTACTAACGCAAGATGCTGAAATAGAACAGATATTCTGTGCGTGATGTTCTTTAATTAGTTAATTTAAATAGATCTCCTCCGCGACATCAAGTCCAAACTGTTCAGATAAAGGGTTGTGCTTGCGATTACTAGCAAAAATAATGCGGTTAAAGTACATATGATTTTTGATAATACTTAAATAAAGAGAAAGATAGGTTTCACGGCGAGCCTTATACTCAGATATTTTATCTACACCAATTTTTTTTTCATATTTATGCCATTCATCTAAAGCCTTTTCATCAAGACCTTTAGAGGCTGTATATTTATGACTAAAAAAAGACCAATAGAATAAATCCTCATCATCAGCGACTTTGATCTCAGCTAGATTAATTCTTAAAATTCTGTACTGTTTTTCTTTTCTCTCAGATTTTTCGGCAGCGTAATCTATCTCAGCGAGGCTTTTTAAAAGTGTATTAAATTTAAGCTGTAAATCTTCTAAAGGGTAAGGATGATTACTTTGATTAAGTTTTACGTTATTAGAAAAAAGTAGGGCATCTAAGTCGATGTAGACTTTCTTTGCAGCTTTGAGTTTGCTACTTTGTGGTAGTTGCAGGAAATCTAGATAAGAATCGAATTCTTTTTTTTGAAAATTTGTATAATACATTAATTTAAGATTTAGGTTATAGTTCTTAGTATAGAGATAAGAATATCTCATTTATGCCCTTATGCCTAGTATAGCCACTAGCTCCGACATCGAAGTCAAGGCAGCATCTATTTATCTAGATGATTATTCTTCACCCTCTGAAAATAATTTTTTATACTGCTATAGGATCGAAATTACGAATTATCGTAAGGAAGCAGTGCAGCTCATTGATAGGTATTGGTTAATCATAGATTCTGATTCGGAGCGTTCAGAGGTCTCGGGAGAGGGTGTAGTGGGTAAGAAACCAATCCTGAAGCCTAATGAGACTCATGTATACTTCAGTTTCTCTAATCTTAAGACTAATTTCGGGACCATGGAAGGTTATTATGGTTTTCTTGATAAAGATGCTAAGTACTTTAAGGTAGAAATACCTCGTTTTTACTTATCTATTAATTTAAATGAATTCCCAAAGAACCGTTTTAATAAAGGCTCAGTGGTCAAACATTCTGAGGATGGGTATTTTGGGATAATTGTAGATTTCGATATGTACTTCCTAAGTAACGCTGAGCTTGATACTAGTAAGTTTGATAAAGCCCTAGAAAATAGACCTTGGTACTATATTTTGATTCATGATACTGATTTAATGCTCTATATTCCAGAAGACTTTTTAATGGCTGTAGATTACCCCTTTGATATTAAGCATCCTTTGGTCGATGTCTTTTTTGATAAGGTCAATAATGCCTATATTCGCAAGAAGAATACTGAAGACTAGGTTCCGCTACACGCCTAAATTTGATAAATTAATACTATGAGAGATGAACAGTCTTATTTAGCGAGTGATGCAGAATTTTTATCTCCAGCTTTGGGCAGGGTTTTTCATTTTGTCGCTAAGCGAGCCTCTGGTTCTTATGTCTATGACTTAAATGATAAACCTTATCTTGATATGACTAGTGGTATTGCGGTAAATCAGTTAGGACACTCGCATCCAGAAATAGTAGATGAGATTAAAAAGCAGGCTGAGCTTTGTTTACATACTAGTTGTGTGGTTCATTATCCTGCAAATATAGAACTTGCTGAAGCTTTAGCTAGGATTATGCCAGGAGATTTAAGTAGTACTTTCTTCTGTAATAGTGGTGCTGAAGCTGCTGATGGAGCAATTAAATTAATAAAAATTCTTCAGCCTGGCAGAAATAATTTTATAGTACATCGTGGGTCTTTTCATGGACGTACATTAGGGGCTACTGCCCTTACCACTTCTAAGGCTTCTTATCGTAAGTATTTTGATCCTTTGATTCCAGGAGTAAATGTTGTTAATTTCCCAAATGCCTTTGCTCATAAGACTTCTACTGAAAGAAAGAACTTTGAAGAGCAGATGCATAAAGAATTAGATTTGGTTTTCGCCACTCATCTAGCGCCAGAGTCAGTCGCTGCCATATTTATAGAACCAGTGCTTGGCGAGGGTGGATATTTGCCAGCCCCATTTCAGTTTGTTAATTACTTAAAACATTTGCGTCAGCTCTGTGATAAATATGGCATTTTACTCGTTTTTGATGAAGTACAGTCTGGTATTGCTAGGACAGGTAAGTGGTTTGCGTCTGAGCATTATGGTGTAGTTCCAGATATACAGTTAATGGCTAAAGGACTCTCTGGTGGATTGCCTTTAGGAGCTTTCGCTAGCCGTAAAGAACTTATGTATAAGATGCCACCTGGCTCTCATGGCAGTACGTATGGTGGAAATCCGTTATCATGTAAGGCTGCTTTAAAAATGCTGGAAATTATAGAAAGAGATGATGTGATGTCTAAAGTAAGAGCTAAATCACAGATTATATTTGATCATTTCGAGAAAGAATTTCCTGGTTCTAATTCACATACTTTAAGAGATACTAGTCTGGAGACTCCAGTTAGAGTCAGGGGGCTGGGCTTAATGATTGGCTTAGAGTTAGCTTCTGCTGAGATTACGACTAAGGTAAAGGAGTATGCCTTTTCTAAACAGTTACTAATACTGCCTTGTGGTGCTTTTGCTAATATTATTAGGCTGGCTCCAGATTTAACTATGAGTGAAGAGGATATTAAAAAAGGTTTGGAGATTATCACAGAAGCGATTAAGTTATTTGCATAAAGAAGAGAGGACTGAAATATAGATGACAGCAGAGATTGTAGCTAATACTTTAATTAATAAAAACCCACGTAATATTCAGGAAGTGATTTCTGAGCATGAGATTAGTAGTGATTATGATATAGATCGCATGATAGATAAAGCTACTAAGGCTTTTCAGATTTGGTCTAAAGTTCCTGCACCTGAAAGAGCGAAATATCTTTTAAAGTGTGCGAAAAATTATATAGAGCATAAAGAACATTACGCTAAGATTTTACACTCTGAAAATGGTAAATCTCTTACAGAGGCTAGGGGAGAGATACAGGAAGTAATTGATACTTTGGAATTCTTTGCTGGAGAAGGGCGCAGGCTTTATGGCATAGTCGGTAATTCTGAAATGCCGAATAAATCTATTCATACGATAAGGCAGCCTATTGGACCAGCTTTATTAATAAGTGCTTGGAATTTTCCAGCTGCTGTTCCGAGCTGGAAAATAGCTCCATGTTTAATTTCAGGAAATCCTTTCATACTGAAACCTTCAGAGAATGCACCTTTAAGCGGTAAAATATTAGTAGATGTTTTAAATGACGTAGGTTTGCCAGAGGGAGTCGCGCAGCTTGCTGTAGGTGGAGCGGAGATATCTAGTAAGCTATTAAATAGATCTGAAATTAAAATAGTTAGTTTTACTGGCTCTACGGCTGTTGGGCAGATTATTGCAGAAAATGCTGCTAAAACTTTTAAAAAATGTGCTTTAGAGCTCGGTGGTAAAAATAGCTGCGTAGTAGTCGATGATGCTAATTCTGCTTTAGTTATAGAAGGCTTAGTCTGGGGTGCTTATGGTACTGCTGGGCAGCGCTGTACCAGTACCAGTCGATTAATTATTAATAAATGGAAAGCAGATGAGATACTACCTAGTCTTATAGAAAAGATTTCAGCTTTTTATGATAAAGCCCATCAGCGAGGGGCGAGTGATTATGCTCCTATTATTACCCACAAACAGCTATTAAAAATAGATAATATGGTTAAAGCTGCGATAGAAGCTGGTGCAGAGCTTATCTGTGGTGGGAAAATCTTAGACGATGGCAGCCACGGTGCTTACTATTATGCACCGACTATTTTAAAGATCAAGGAGACTAATCCTATAGCTCGTTTAGAAGTTTTTGGTCCAGTGCTTTCTGTAATTGAGTTAGAGGAAAGGGATAAAGAAAAATTTTTAAATGAGGCTCTGAGAATCGCTAATAGTGTAGATTACGGACTTTCTAATTCGATTTATACTGAAAATATTAATTTAGGGATGAAAGCCTTACATAGATTTGAATCTGGTTTAGTTTATTTAAATGCACCTACTATAGGTGCTGAGTGTGGCGGTGCAAGCTTCTTTGGTGGCTGGAAGCAGACTGGTAACGGCTCTAGAGAAGGTGGCTATGCCGCTTTAGATACTTATACTCAGTATAAAACTATATCTATAGACTACTCAGCAGCTTTGCAGAAGGCGCAGATTAGTAATTATGAAGGAAATTTTAGCTAGTACTTCGCTACACCCCACACTTCGTGTGTGGCCCCATGTTTCGCTCTTCGCTAGCTAAAATTTCTGGTTTGAAAGGGGTAGCATAATTGGCTAGATGCCTTAGTTTAAGCTGCGAATTCTTCTTCTAGTTCTGGTGTGTACGCTACACTAAAGCCATTTTCTCGACGTTTATTTATATCCTGTGCATTTAGAGAATACTTGACATTATTTAATACTTCTACTTGCCCAGGGAGTGTGCCTTGAAATTCTGTGTCTGGATTGATAGTAGCCTGCATCCATGCCGTATTAATTGCTGTATCTGATTTAGTAGCTCTATTTAAGTCTACGATTAAAGTTTTAATTTCTTTTCTTAAACTCTCATTCTCTGGAGATTCGTCTGGGATTAGTGCTGTATAAGCATCACTAAGTTTACTTTTTATTTCTTTAGCTTGTTCTCTACTGATGTTGCCATTGCTTACTTCTTGTTTTAGTAGTTCAGCTATTTTTTCCTGTTCTTCAGCAGTTGGTTCTTGTCCTGTTGCTTTAATTTGACTTAATAAATTTTCTGCACTCACTGGAACTGCTGTTGATAAGTATTCTTTTAAAGCTTGGTTAGCTTCTGCTTGCAGCTGCTCTTCGGTAGGATACTTTTTACCATCCTTAGACCAAGGCATTAAACCTCTGCCTGCTACATACATAAAACCATCTGCATCTGCGTAGACTTGGTCAAAAGTTGCGTATTGTAATTTTACGTTAGGAGTACCAGTGTGTTTTAGGCTTATGTCTTTAGCTCTACCGTCTGATGAGTAAAGGTTTTCTAAATTTGCATATTCTTCCTGTGCTTCAGATTGAATATGATAATCCTCTGAAGCCAATCTTCTATTTAAATCATTAATCTGCTCTTTACTATAAGCCTTACCGTGTAATAGTGTTTCTGACAGTTTCCTATAATCACCATTTGTTTGAGTGCCATTATAAGTATACTCATCAGTTTTGCTAGTGGGAGTAATTGGCTCTTCAGTAGGTGTATCATTAGTCTTCGGTGTATTAACAACTTTAGCCTGATATACTAAAGCATATTTATTAATATCATTGTTACCGCCAAATTCTAGACCCATTTAATGCTCCATTCGTATTAGAACTAATTAACTTTATGATCTGGTTAACTAATTTTAAGACTTTGATATTTTGTTAATACTATACAGCTAATTATAAACAAAAACTCCAAACCAAGATATATTAAAAGATTTAACATCAGCCCTTCTGTTTATCCATAAGAGTGCATTCCCACACCTAAAAGTTTTACTCCAAACCAGTAT
>DAISHM010000005.1:0-15268 GCA_036822535.1 Candidatus Caenarcanales bacterium | reverse complement strand
GAGGCGTTATCAATTTTTAGCTCTACTAGTAAAGAATCGCCAAAATTATATGAATAAAACTTTTTTAAATTTTTCACTTTGACTTTAAACTGAATAAGTTCGGCGTTTAAAGGTTCTGTAATTGAGGTTTTTAACTCTGCAAGTTTATTTAAGTCTATCTCTAAAGGTTTCGTGAATTTCACTTTTATAACAGAGCCGCTAGGTAGTGAAAAATTATCTATTGAATTATAATTCATGGCGTTAATTAAGCCAGAAACTGCACCTAGGCTAGCTCCTGCGACTGCTGAAAAGCCCTCGGTGAGCATTAATAAAGGTAAGCCACCATATTGTAGGGTTTTTAATGTCCCTCCTATAGCCCCTACTCCGATATTACTAGTAGTTTTTAATACGGTATTTTCATTTAGTTTTTTATTAAAGTTTTTCTCTTGTTTCTTTGTATCGATCTTAAATGTTCCATCAGCGTTAATGCTTGCACCAGACGAATTAGTTAAGCTGTTTACTTTAAAGGTTAATTGTTTATTGTCATTAGAAATATGGGTGAGATTCGCTTCTAGAACAGTATCTTTAGGTATATCTAAAGCATCACCAGCTCTGTTACTGATCTTGAACGTTAATCTATCATTAATATCTAAGAATTCTGGAGCGAAAGTTTCAATAGTAATCAATTCTAAGAGTCTATCTGTTTCTTCGAATTCTACTTTAAGCTCCACTCCTCCTTTTAGTAAAGGGCTTTGATTCTCAGGCTCCATATTACTCTGTACGAATAAGTCAGGTTTTTCATTTGCATCTAGTATTTGAAATTCTTTTCTACTTTTAGGTACATTTATAAGACTAGCGAGCACGGCTTTTTCCCCGCAGCAGAAACATATCAGCGAAAATATCAATATTAAATTATTTCTAAAATTACTAAGCAAGCTAATTTAATCTTGGCACGAATTTGGAAAAATTATGCTAGGATTTTTAAACGCAAAGGCGGAGTAGCTCAGCCGAGTCTAGCGAAAGCTAGGCGAACTGGAAGGAAAAGCACTAGGTGCTCTAGCCAGAAAGCTACGGAAGAAGAAAACTTCCTGAAAAATAATCGACCGCGGAGGCGTAGCTCAGCCGAGTCTAGCGAAAGCTTGACGAACTGGAGAGAAAAGCACTAGGTGCTCTAGCCAGAAAGCTACGGAAGAAGAAAACTTCCTGAAAAATAATCGACCGCGGAGGCGTAGCTCAGCTGGGTAGAGCACCTGTCTGTCACGCAGGGGGTCGAGGGTGCAAGTCCCTTCGTCTCCGCCATTTTTTAAAACTTAATACGAGCCACTCGGGACTTGAACCCTCGTTAAGTGTTGATTTTTTTGTGTGTAAAAGCTGATCGCTTTTACAGATCTTCGTCTCCGCCATTTTTTAAAAAATCATAACTGCTTTAAAATCTCTTCTACTGAGACTTTTAGCTCTGGAATATCTTTCTTAATCACTGATTCAACTCTATCAGTATCAATTTCAAAATATTGATGTACAAGAATATTTCTCATATTACTGATTTGACGCCAAGGGACTTGATTGTATTTATTTTTACAATCTTCAGATAAGCACCTAGAAGCTTCACCGATAATCTCAATACAGCGAACAACGCCCATCAACTCCAATTCATTTAAATGATAGAGGTTTGTATTTGATGATAAGTATTTCTCAATCAATGATATTGAGTCAAGAATATCTAAGAGTCTTTCTCTATCATCTCTCATAATGGTAAAGCTTCTGCAAGAACTTTATCTCTATATCTTGCTTTTAAAGATTTCTCTGTCGCTACGTCAATATCTCGCTCTAAAAGATCTGAAAGATCAAGCCACAAGCCGCTCCAGTCAAGCAAGCTAGCTTCAGCATCAAAATCAACTAGAAAATCTATATCACTTTGATCATTGCTAGTACCTCTTGCAACAGAACCAAATATCCGAACATTGCTAGCTCCATATTTGTTAGCAAGATTCAGAATATCGTTCTTTTTATTTTTGACTAGCTCAAGCAAGTCCATAAAATTAATGATAACTTGAAATACTCCCCATTAGCTTAATTATTAAGTTTGAAAACATTTACCCACCACACAATCCTCTTTCAGCGGACATTCAGAGGGGTCGAGCATTTTAGCCCATTCTTTACGAAAGCATTCTCGAGCTTCTATATAATCTAAAGCGAAGTCAAACATTTCTTCCATGCTCATCTCGTGCTTTTCAGCAAGTGACTTGAGTGAAAAAAACTCTTCGCTATAGCCTAAGGCTAGGTTCATGTTAAACATTCGCCTACATATGGGTAAACCACTAATAGAGCAGTGTTCAACTATGCTATGTTCGCTAGTCACAGCGATAATTCTAACAAAAGCTAGACCTGTTTAAGTTAGTTTTATGTCTTGCAAATGTTAAAACGAGTACCCCTTAATTTTTGAGATACCCGTTTTAAAAGTTCTATAAATTAGCTTTCTAGAAATGTTTTGCTGGTCGAATTACTCTCCGCTAGAGATTTCATCTTTAAGTGACTCGATTTGGCGCTTACTTTCCATTTTTTCTTCTTCAGGCACATCCCCTGCATATTTAGCAGCTTGCTGATCCTTAAATTTATCAGCACTAATAGGGGTATCAACATTTATTTCCATAGAACACACATCCTTTTTTGTTTAAAAGTCACTTACGATGAAGTAAATAACTCACTAATTTCTCACCTGCTCAGCATATATATTTTTTATTAAGTTAGAGTTAACTTATTCATAAAATAAATTGCTATAATCAAAGTATTGAGAACAATTCTCAAAAGAATCATTTTATGAATTTGAATCAAGTTAAAGCAGGTCAAAATATAAAAATTGATTTTATTCCTGAAGATCTTGAATTAAGATTATTTTCTTTAGGTCTAAAAGCAGGTGATACTGCTGAATGTATAGCTCGTAGTTATTTAGGCCCTGTAGTGCTGAGAAAAAAACACGCTTTTAATCAGGTCGCGATTACACATAAATTTGCAGAAAATATCGCAGTTACTCTTAAATAATGGGGTTTACTAAAGGCGAAAAGAAAACTATTAAGATAGCTCTAGTCGGCAATCCCAATGTAGGCAAGTCGGTGGTTTTTAATTATTTAACAGATTCTTACGTAGACGTCAGTAACTACGCTGGTACTACTATCGAGGTTAGTAAGGCTAAGCTGAAACTTAATGAAAATGAGCAAGGTAGCTTGGATTATGCCTTTGAAGTAGTCGATACACCAGGTGTTTATAGTCTTTCTAATTTAGAGCAGGAAGAGATTGTTAGCCGAGATTTCGTCCTAGAGGCTGATCTAATTATTAATGTGGTTTCTGCTTTATCTTTAGGGCGAGATTTATTCTTAACTAAACAGCTCGCTGATATGGGTAAGCCGACTTTAGTTTTAATCAATCAGTTCGATGAAGCACGCAGACATAAGGTGAATATAAATATTAAAGCCATAAGTTTAGCTTTAGGTCTAGATGTAGAAATCAGCTCCGCTACTAGTGGGGAAGGTTTAAAACAGTTAAGATCTTATATACTAAATTTCATTGATAATGCTAAATTCAAGCCAGGAAAGATATCTAAAGAAATAGATAATTTCTGTGTTCCTTATCTTGAGATGGTTTTTGATAGGGCGACCGCTTTATTAATTGCAGAAGCTGATGCAGATTTAGCTAAAGAAAATAATATAGTTTTACCCCCAGATGCTTTATCTAAGCGTAAAGAAATTTATAATATTCGCAATCGAGAGGTAGAAGATTTAGTAAAAGAAGCTGTCTCTGAGATTCAGTTTAAATGGACTGATAAATTAGGTGATTTATTCCTTAATCCAATTATAGGCTCTTTGAATGCTGTTCTTATAGTTTATTCTTTCTTATTTTTATTCTTAGGAGTTTTTGTCGCTGGAAATACTGTAGATTTTCTTGAAAATGAAATATTTAAAGCTTACTATGAACCGTTTATTCGCTCCTTAGTCGGTGGATTCCTGCCCTATGAATTGGATTCTATGGAAAATATGCTTTTTAGTCATCCTCTAAAAGCTTTAGGGACAGTGCTTATAGGTAATTATGGAGTGCTTACCCTTTCTATAACTTATTTATACGCTCTGCTTTTCCCTCTGGTTTTGGGATTTTATTTGGGACTCGCTCTCCTAGAAGATTCTGGCTATTTGCCTCGCTTAGCAGTTCTAGTAGACGGAGTTTTATCTAGTTTGGGGATGAATGGTAGAGCGATTATCCCATTAATACTGGGTGGTGGCTGTGTTACTATGGCGACCATTACTACCAGGTTATTATCTACTAAAAAAGAAAAGTTAATTACTATTGCTCTATTAGGTCTTACTATTCCATGTTCGGCACAATTAGGTGTGATACAGGGTTTATTAACACAATTAGGTGGAATAGCTCCTTGGCTAATCTGGGGAGGCACTTTATTCATAGTCTTTATACTTACTGGAGCGGTTTTAAATAAATTAGTACCAGGAGAGTGCGGGCATTTCGTCTCAGATATACCGCCGATTAGATTACCTAAGTTTAAGAATCTTTTGCAGAAAACCTTGCAGCGTACTAAGGTCTTTATGGATGAGGCTACACCTGCTTTCTTTACGGCATCTTTTGTGGTAGCTTCTTTGCAAGTTACTGGTGTTTTAAAGAATATTATTAACTGGGCAGAACCGCTGATGGAGCAAGTTCTACTTTTACCTAAAGAAGTTACTCTTAGCTTTATATTAGGTATGATTCGCAGAGATTTCGGGGCTTTCGGTCTAACTGAGATAGCTCTAAATCCCTCTCAGTTAGTCACAGTCTGCGTGGTATTAACTCTTTTCGTTCCTTGTATTGCTACTGTGGCAGTGATGGTCAAAGAGAAGAATCTTAAAATCGCTACCGCAATCTGGGTTAGCTCTTGGATTCTCGCTTTAGGAATCGGTGCAGGACTGGCTAGGCTTTTACCAGTGTTTTTAGGTACTACTGCTATTTAGTGAACTGATTTATAAATCTTAGACACGCCCAAAATGCTAGAATGATATAGCACCGTGGTAATGACAGCTCCAGATACTAAAAATACTTACTCTGCTCAGAATATTGAGGTACTAGAGGGTTTAGAGGCAGTCCGTAAGCGTCCAGGGATGTATATTGGCGGGACTGACCATAAGGCTTTACATCATTGCGTTTATGAAATAGTAAATAACTCTGTAGATGAGGCTCTGGCAGGTTATTGCGATACTATAGAGGTTTTCGTATATCCAGATGGTTCTATCTCTGTAGAAGATAATGGTCGTGGTATTCCTACTGACATAGTTGCTAAGACTGGTCTTTCTGGGGTAGAGACTGTTTTTACGGTACTCCATGCTGGTGGTAAGTTTGGTGGAGATAATTCTAGTTATAAAGTTTCGGGTGGCTTACACGGGGTAGGTGCGAGTTGCGTAAATGCCGTATCTGAGAAATTACAGGTAGAGGTTTATAGAAATGGAATAATCCATTTCGTAGAATTCAGAGGCAGAGCGGAAGCTGGGCGTAAGGTGGGAGATCCAGTCGAGCCTTTAAAAATTTTAGGCCCTACAGAAAGAAAAGGTACTAAAGTTCATTTCTGGCCAGATAAAGATATATTTATAGAGACTAATTCTAGTGGTCATAGTTTTACTCCAGAGTTTAATCGCGAGACATTAGCGAAGACCTTTAGGGAAATGACTTTCTTAAATAAGGGTCTGAGAATTACTTTTACTGACCTAAGACTTCCAGAGGATGATGAGCGTAGGCATCAGGTATACCATAACCCAGAGGGTTTAATTAGTTATGTACGTTTTCTAAATGAACCGAAGCATCCTTTACATAAGGAAATTTTTGATTGTCATAGTTCTGCTAATGATGTCGAAGTGGAGGTCGCGCTTCAGTACACGGATAGTTATCACGAGACTATACTTACTTTCGCTAATAATATTAATAACCCTGATGGTGGAACGCATATGACTGGCTTTAAGAATGTCATGACCAGGGTAGTTAATGACTATGCTCGTAAAATCTCCATGTTAAAAGAGAAAGAAGAGAATCTTACTGGAGATGATATTCGTGAAGGTATTACTGCGATTATCTCTGTAAAAGTTAAAGATCCTCAATTCGAGTCACAGACTAAGGTTAAGCTTCTGAATAATGAAGTAGTTTCTGCGGTGCAGACAGTCTTAGGTGATGCTTTAGAAGATTGGTTTGATAAGAACCCTAAAGATGCTAAGAGCATAGTAAATAAGGCTTTAATGGCTCGTAGGGCACGTGAAGCTGCAAAAAAGGCTCGTAATGCGGTAAGAAGACAGTCTGCTTTAGAAGGCAGTACTGGCATACCAGGTAAACTTTCAGATTGTTCTAATACTGATCCAGATTTATGTGAAATCTATCTGGTAGAGGGGGATTCAGCGGGTGGCTCTGCAAAGCAGGGACGTGATCGTAATTTCCAAGCCATTCTACCTTTAAGAGGTAAAATTCTAAACGTAGAAAGAGCTACTATAGATAAGCTTTATGATAATAATGAAATTCAAGCCATGATACAGGCTATAGGCTTAGTGCCTTCTGAGGAAGATGCTGATGGTAAAAAGGCAGAGGCTGTTTTAAAGATTGATGGTACGAATTTAGACCTAAAAAAACTACGTTATAAGCGTATTATTATCATGACCGACGCTGACGTAGATGGTGCTCATATTAGGACTTTATTATTAACGTTCTTCTTTAGATACGCTAGGCAGCTAGTCGATAATGGTAATATCTATGTCGCTCAGCCACCTTTATATAAGATTGAATATAAAAATAAGTTACGTTATGCCTATAACGATGCTGAGTTAGAGCTAGCTTTAGCTGAGTTTGGTGGTAAGCCTAGCTTACAGCGTTTTAAAGGTTTAGGTGAGATGATGCCAGACCAGCTCTGGGAGACTACTATGAATCCGGAGACTAGAGTTTTGAAAAAAGTTCTTATAGAAGATGCAGAGGAAGCTAGTCGCATATTTGATGTGCTGATGGGTGATATAGTGCAGCCTCGTAAAAAGTTTATTGAGGAATACGCTGGGCTTGCGGTTTTAGATGTTTAGGAATTTAATTCATTCCTTAACCAATTCTTAACTGCTAATCTGGATAAAGAGTGTATGAGTTTAGGAGGTTTACCTTCAATAGGCGGACAGGGCCCTAATATAGGACCTGGTAATCAAGGTGCTTCCCAAAATAAGGGTGGAGCAGAGTTTTCTTTAGAGCAGCAGAAATCTAATATGGCTCAGGCACAGGCTGCACAGGAAAGGGCGAATGCCGCTTTATCTGGTGCTAAGCTAATGAAGATTATTGATAAACGCAAGAAAAATCGTAAGGGTGCTCCTCGTACTATGCTTATAGATGGTGAGATTTACGAGGTTTACCTATTGGCTATAGCATAAGAAGCCTAATTTATTCACTGGGTAGCTCAGTAAGGCTTTTATTACCACTGTATCGGCACATAGTTACG
The DNA here is from genome assembly GCA_036822535.1 of Candidatus Caenarcanales bacterium. Classification (GTDB taxonomy): domain Bacteria; phylum Cyanobacteriota; class Vampirovibrionia; order LMEP-6097; family LMEP-6097; genus LMEP-6097. The sequence goes on along the minus strand of DAISHM010000005.1, from coordinate 7,803 downwards.
TGAATTACAGCGTGAACAGACGTATACTGGGTCATTACGTTGCGGTAGCATTTTTCTTGTAAAAATATTATTACAGTGACCGCAGCTAATTTCTACATAATGTCCTTTCATCATGAATTGAGCTGGTAGTATGGCTTTGCGCTGCATCGCTGTTCGCTGCCACTCTCTTAACTCTTCAGGATCGGGCTTTTGCATGGAGTCGTTCTACCTAGTAAATCATTTTTAATAAGCTTTAGCGATTAAAATTTCTCGATTATTTTTCGAAATAGTTCCTGAAATTATGCAAGGAACGCTTTCTGAGTTTAATTCTGTTTTTAGTGGCAGGCAGCGAATACTTGCACTAAATTTCTCCTTTAAAATTTTCTCTAAATTATTATCACCATTCCACATCGCTCTAGCGAAGCCGAGTTTATCTCCACCTAGTATAGGATCTAATTCTGCGATGCTACTTACAGTCTGTGTATTTTCTTTACGGTAATTTAAAGCTCTCTCGTAGAGACCAGTTTGTATTTCATCTAGAAGTCTTGCGATTCTTTCAGCTAAACCAGCTATAGGTACATCTTTCTCCTTGCTGCGAATATCACGGCGATGCAGTTCTACACAGTTATTTTCTAGGTCTCTTTCGCCGATTACTAATCTAATTGGCACACCTTTCTGCTCATATTCATTAAATTTAATTCCCTGGCTTATTTGCTCACGGTCATCTAACTTAACACGCATGCCTAAATCACTAAGTGCTTGTTTAAAGAATAAAGATTTTTCTAAGACTTTAGAGTTATCAATGTTTTTCTTTAGTATAGGAATAATAACGACTTGATACGGTGCGATTTTAGGCGGTAGTATTAAACCCACTTCATCATGATGTCCCATAATTACGGCACCAATAAGCCTAGTACTCACTCCCCAAGAGGTTTGCCAGACGTAAGCTAATTTATTGTCAGAGTCTGTAAAAGTGGTATCGAAGGCTTTAGCAAAGTTTTGACCTAAATCATGCGAAGTACCAGCTTGTAATGCTTTACCATCACGCATAAGTGCTTCTATAGAAAAAGTGGATAAGGCTCCAGCGAAGCGTTCTGACTCTGTCTTCTCGCCGATATGTACTGGCAGAGCTAGATAATTATGAAGTAAATCTTCATAGACATGTATCATTTTTATTACTTCTTCGGTGGCTTCTTCGTGTGTAGCGTGGCAAGTGTGTCCTTCTTGCCATAAAAACTCTGAAGTTCTTAAGAAAAGACGGGTACGCATTTCCCAACGCATGACATTCGCCCACTGATTTAGTTTTAAAGGCAAATCACGGTAGGAATTAATCCATTTAGAGAACATATGGTTAATGATCGTCTCGGAGGTAGGTCTAATTACATATCTCTCCTGCAAATCCTTTCCGCCAGCCTGAGTAACTACCGCACATTCTGGAGCAAAACCCTCAACATGCTCAGCTTCTTTCTGTAAAAAGCTCTCTGGGACTAGTAGCGGGAAATAAGCATTTTCATGTCCAGTATCTTTAATCATCTTATCTAGGATGCGCTGAATATTTTCCCAAATAGCGTAGCCATAAGGTCTAATCACCATGCAACCCTTTACTGGACTGTAATCTGCCAGTTCTGCTTTAATCGCTATATCCGCTAGTATGCTTTCAGCGTTATTTTCCTTATTAACCACACTTTCCATAAATATATAATTCTATACTAAAAACTTTTCAAATGTCCTGTTACAATAGGATTTGACTTACTATGGCAAATTTAGAAAATGCTTGGCTCATCGCTCTGTATCCACTGATAAGTGCAGTGCTTATCATGTTTTTTACTCATAAGAGTAGGCCACTTTCTATGGGACTTTCTGTAGCTGCGGTAGCTATAGGCTTTATTCACTCCCTTACCTTATTTATGAATTTCCACGATAATCATCCTTATGAAATGAATTTCAATTGGATTAAGGCTGGTGATTTTCATTTAGAGATGGGCTTTTTAGTCGATAAGTTAGCGATAGGTATGCTGCTTACTGTTACTTTAGTAAGTCTTTTAGTACAGATTTATACACATGCTTATATGGATGAAGATGAAGGCTACACACGCTTTTATTCTTATCTATCTCTGTTTACTTTTTCGATGTTAGGTCTAGTAATTTCTACTAATCTTTTCCAGATGTATTTTTTCTGGGAGCTAGTCGGGGTTTGCAGTTTCCTTTTAATTGGTTTTTGGTGGTTTAAACCTAGTGCTGCGCATGCTTGTAAAAAAGCTTTCGTTACGAATAGAGTAGGGGATGCTGGATTCTTAATAGGTTTGATGCTGCTATATGCTTTTACTAAAGACTTCTGGGTGAATGGTATAGCTACTATGTCTTTCTCTAAGTTACAGGAAGCGATGAATTATGCTATTCAGAATAATGGTTTAGAGCTATTAGGTATAGTCTCTGTTAGTTCTATTGGTTTATTAATTTTTATGGGAGCTATGGCTAAGTCTGCACAGTTTCCATTACATATATGGTTACCTGATGCGATGGAAGGTCCTACGCCGATATCAGCTCTGATTCATGCTGCTACTATGGTCGCTGCTGGAGTCTACTTATTAGCTAGAATTTTCCCTATATGTAGTATAGAAGGCTCTGTCGCTCTACCAGTGATCGCTTGGATAGGTGCTATAACTGCGATATTTTCTGCGACTATAGCTTTAACTCAGAATGATATTAAGAAGGCATTAGCTTATTCCACTTGCTCGCAGCTTGGTTACATGGTTTTAGCTGTAGGTTTAGGTGCGCCGATAGTCGCTATGTTCCATTTAATTACTCATGCGATGTTTAAGGCTATGTTGTTCTTAGGCTCTGGATCTGTAATTTTAGGCTGCCATCACGAACAGGACATGCGTGAGATGGGTGGCTTACGTAAATATATGCCTGTAACGGCGATTACTTTTTTAATTGGTACACTATCTATATCTGGCTTGCCCTTCATGAGTGGCTTCTGGTCTAAGGATATGATTATCGCTAAAGCCTACGAAGTTTCCCCACTTCTATTCTGGATATCAGTGTTTACAGCCTTGCTTACAGCGTTTTATATGTTCCGCATTTATTTTAAAACCTTTGAGGGTGAATACAGAGGTCATGCACACCCGCATGAGCAGCCTTTAGCGGTTACTGTACCACTGAGCGTTTTAGCTATTCCATCTGTGTTTTTAGGTTTATTCGGTTCTCCATTGATGGATTACTCTTTAATTAAATACTTTGATAGTCATTTCCATGCACATGGTTCAGGCTGGGGCTTTTTCTTACATGAATTAAGTTTACCTATGGGCTATTTACCATTGCTTTCTTTTATCATCGGTACTGGTTTAGCTTATGTGGTTTATGTTCAGAAGAAGACTATTAATGATAAGCCTATAAATGTCTTTGCTAAAGAGCAATTCGTACCACTTTACGAAGGTTCACTTAATAAATGGTATATAGACGAAGCTTATGAATTCATTATTGGTCTTTTCATGAAATTCTTTAGAGCTACTTGGAAATTCTTCGAAAGAGTAGTCATAGAGGGAGTCTTCATTAATGGTTTAGCTTGGCGAGGATCTGAGTTTATTGGTGAATTCCTGAAACTTACTCAGAATGGTAGAGTTCAGAGTTATATCGCTGTGATGTTTGCTGGTCTGCTTTTCTTTGCTTTGATATTTTTAGTCTAAACTAGTCTAAGAATTATTTAATCTTCTAGCTTCTTATATTAAAGAAACTTATCCATGTCTCACTTGGACTTTGTTTATAATTTCTTAAATTAATGAAACTAGATATTAATAATAGACCTATACAGATTAATGATGTTGTTCAATTTATAAATTCCTTGACTAAAAACCAGGTACAGGGTAGTGAACCTGAAAGCCAGTATCTCGCTCAAGCTCAATCCAGGAGTGAGTTGCAGCAAATCTCTACTGCTAGTTCTCCTAATCCAGAGAATAATGCTTCTGATAGTATTTATAAACCAGATGAGAAGCTTTTGGGAGCGGAACTCACTCGGGCAGTGCAGTTCTTGCCTCAGAAAATTATAGAGAAATTAGAAAGAGCAGTTAGAGAAGGAAATATAAAAACTCAAGATATAGAAGAAATACAGGTCGACATAGGCAGGCATGTACGTATAGATTTAGGCTCTAAAAACCAGACTAATTCTGGAACACCTAAGCTTTTTTTACTGGGTAATCCAGCAGATAAAGCTGATAATGATTTGAGGATTAGAGAAGAGGATTTACTAAACATAAAAAAGAATATTATGTTCAATCCAGATAGTGGGCGTGGCGGTATTAAAGGACTTGAGGATTTAAGTAGATTTTCTATCTCTGAGCGTGAAGGTAAGCCTGCAAATATAACTATTCGTATTGGTAAAGCCTTAGATTTACCTTTACCAGAGGATATACAGAAAATAGTTATGGATGCGGTTACTAATAAGAAAAAAGTTTTATTTTTAGGTCAAACTGGTGTAGGGAAGACTACTTTAATTCGTCAGATTTCCAGATTCCTCTCTGATAAAGGGATTAGCCCGAGCGTTTTTGATAAAAGTGAGGAAATCTCTGGACACGGTACCACACCACATTCTATATTAGGTCAGCTTGCACGTAGATTCGGGATTCAGCCATCTAAGAATGTTTCTCAGAGCTTAATTCAGATGATAGAGAATCATAATCCTTTAGTGCTTATAGTAGATGAACTTTCTGATTGTGTACAGTTTAGTGGAGTTAGAAGAACTATAGATGAAAAGGGCATTCCCAGTGCCTTTATCTTTACGCATGGTACTACTTTAGGTAAGGCTATGCATTCAGACAATGTTAAAGAGCTTCTAGCTAAGCTAGAGACTGTGATAGTTGGTGATGATACTGCACAGAAAACTGGTAGCGGTAATATAGAAGATAAAATACGCCATAATGTGGTGGGTCATTCGATGATAGATGTAGTGGTAGAAATGCCTGCAAGAGGTATCTTTGTAGTGCATGAAAATACCCATGAATCGATGAAAAAACTCGCTGCTGGAGAGGAACCTATTGTAAAAATTTACCCTAAGGGAATTAATATCCGCGAATATAGATCTAAAGAAGCCGAGCAGTTTATAGAAGCTAAAAAAGATTTTAATCCAGTGGCTAGACCCGAACCAGTCCAAAGAGAAGAATCTAAGTACAGTACTGTTATTACTCACCCTCGAAATACAGAAAGGTCTGGTGTAGAGTCTTATACAGCATCTAAACCTGTAGCTAAATCTAAATTACCTGCATCTGAATTAAAAGCAGGAGATTCTAAGAAATATCCAATGCTCTCTAAAAAAACGACTTATTCCAAAGATGAACTTAATTCAATGCCACAGCCAGATATAGAAAAACTACAGCAAGAACTTTTACTGAAAAAGAAAGCAGAGGGTAATTTACCTAAATCGCAGTCACAGTTATTAGACAGAGTGAATAGTACTTTAGAAAAAAGAGCTGAGCAAGGACAAGCGAGAATTAGACAACAGGAGGCAAGATATTCTAGCCCAAAAGCGTTAAACCCTCATCAAGAGAAGGAAGTTGAAAGTTTATTACAGACTCTTCAAAATTTAGAACAAGAAAGGCAGATTAAGGCAGCTGCGAAACAAGTTTGAACTTGTTTCTCTAAACTTCGACCAATTATTAAAAGGCTGATTAAGACAATCTTAAGGCCCCACATAGTCCTTTCTTAAAGGGAAACCTTCCCAATTATCTGGGTTTAAAATTCTACTTAAATTAGGATGACCATCGAAGCTTATTCCTAGCATGTCGTAAGCCTCACGCTCTTGCCAGTTAGCACTAGGAAAGACTTCCGTTAAAGTTGGCATCTGAGGGTGGCTTTTATCTAAGTTGACTTTTAAAACTACTGCTTCATCATGCTTACTGCTTTCTAGTCTAAGAATGTTTTGGTAGCCTTTCTTTAATTCGACCGCGGTCATGAAATTCAGTAAATTAAACTTACGCTGTGATTTTAAATCTTTACAAATCTGAACTATGTCATCCACCGCAACTTCGTACATCAAAGCCCCAGAGCCATCTTTACCTAATTCTTCTACTTTATAATTCGCGGCATCAAAAAACTCTTTAGCCTCTGGAGTTTTAGGAGGCTTAGGCGGTTCTTCAACTTTAATCTCTTCTACACTGCTAGTGATTGCTTCTTTAGTAGTCTCTGCTGCTACTGCTGCGGCTTTAGGCTCCTCTAAAGGCTTACCGTGAAACTTAGCATAAGCTTCTTTAGCAGCTAATTCTGGGTCTTTACCCTCTGCGATAGCTTTCTTTCTAGCGAAAAACATCGCTAGCTTATCATCACCTGGTTTTATCGGAAGATCTGCCATAATTTAAACTCTTTTATTTATTAACTTCATCTATAAGCAAGCCAGTAAGCTCATCTACTTCTCTAACTGCATTCTCGTGATATTTACTAGTAAGCCCTCTAGTTAAAAGCTTCTCTTTACGGATTTTGCGCTGAAGCGTAAATAGTCCATGTAATAAACCTTCTGGTCTAGGCGGACAACCAGGTACATATACATCCACTGGAATTATACGATCTACTCCCTGAACTACCGAATAACTATCATGGAACATTCCACCAGTAATAGTACAAGCACCCATGGCAATTACATATTTAGGCTCTGGTAGCTGCTGATAAAGTCTTACCAGGGCTGGAGCCATCTTCCTAGTAATAGTACCAGCTGTAATAATGAGGTCAGCCTGTCTAGGAGTAGCTCTAAAGACTTCTGAGCCGAATCTAGAGATATCGAAACGTGACATACCTACAGACATCATCTCGATGGCACAGCAGGAAGTACCGTAAGTTAAAGGCCAAACGCTATTAGATCTAGCCCAGTTGTAAATAGTGTCTACAAAACTAGAGACAGTGGTCACCAAAAGATTATTTTTTAAATCTTCAGGTATGTCTATATTTTTACGCTCAGGAAGAGGTACTTTGCTTTCTGAGTAAAGTTCTTCTATATTTTGCATACTAAATGATTATACCAGCATTTTTTAGCCGATCCTCGGCGATCTTTCTGATAACATATTTTCTATGGTACAACCAAAAAGCTTACCTAGACTATACGCATACTTACTGATAATGCGCTGGGTTATTGGGATAATTTTTATCCTAAATGCTATGCCAAAATTTTCTGATCCTTCGTTTGGCAGTCAGGCAGATACTTTTTTCGCCACATTAAGGGATGATGTGGTTTTCGAACCGTATAAAGGATTCTTTGAGTACGTAGTCATTCCGAACGCTTTTTTAATAGCTAAATTAGTTAAGTACGCTGAAATGATTCTAGGGATTTGTTTCATCATTAACTTCCCTGTGAAATTAGCCGTTTTTACTGCGTTCTTTCTCCATTTAAATTATTTAGCTATCGCAAGTTTACCTACTTTTATGTTTTTAAATATCATGATGATTGCAGCTGAATTTGTAGTATATGGAGCTAGGCAGGATTAATTTCGGATAAATCTAGATGAAACCTAATCCTTACGCAGCTTTCCACTTTCTTTTAATTTTTTTCTTCCCATTTTTTCTTAGTGCTTGTTCTCTAGATCTATCGCCTGATAAGCCTTTATCAAAGTTTGGTGGCACTTTAAAATTAACTCAGCGGGGGTTAGATCCTAAGACCCTTAATCCCTGGACATCTACTGAGGCTACTAGCGGTGAATATGGTTCACTAATGTTTCCTGGTTTACTTAGATTTAATCCAGATACTGATAGCCCAGAACCTTTATTAGCAGAGTCTTTTGAAATTAGTCACGATCAAAAAACTATAATAATAAAATTACGTAAAGGACTCCAGTGGAGTGACTC
>DAISHM010000004.1:327-16751 GCA_036822535.1 Candidatus Caenarcanales bacterium | reverse complement strand
CAGTGTCTTTATAAACTGGGTTTGCTGTAATATCATTTAACCAGTTAGTGATACTGGTATTTAAACCAGTTGCTGAGTCTTTTAGACTAGTTCCACTATTTAGTGTAAATGTCGAAAGCTTTTCTAGAAGTGCAGCTGGTTTATTGAAAGTCTCACCAGGAAAGTTAATCAAATACTTAGATACTTTTAATATATTTGCCGTCAATTCAGCAATTCTAGGATCTATATTATCGTTTTTTGCGTTTAGATCAAATCCATTGATTCCTGAATAATCGTCTATATAATTAATATTATTGCTATAAGCTGTTTTCTCAGCACTAGTTGCAGTGCTGTTATTGAATTTATTAATAGCGTTTTCTAGTTGTTTATCACTTGTTATTATAGGACTAACGGCACTACTATCTCTTTGTATATTAATTAGATTCAGGTGGCTGAGCGGATAGTTAGTGTTTTCATAAGCAGATAAATAATTTAGTAAGCTAGTTTCATCCTTAGATAATAGTTTAATTTCACTTTTCACATTATCAGCAGTTAAGGCTGCGTTATTATCTGAATCTGGGTCATCTAAAACTGTATCTAAGTAGAGAGAATCTGGCGCATCTAAGCCATTGATTAAACTTTCTAAAATTTTTATTTTACCTTCTACGTTGGACATGTTATTAGCAAAGGTGTCGGTGTAGTTATATAAGAAAATATCTTTAAAAGCTTCTCTGAAATTGTCTTTGCGATTTTTCTCTTCTGGAGTTAAAGATTTTAAAGATAGAGCCATTTCTACATATAGGTCTGTAAATTTTTCTTCATTCGCTAGAAAATAAGGTGACTCCCCTATCTCTGAAAATATTTCTATATCTTCAGCAGTCATCCATGCTTCAAATTTACGTCCTTGTTCTGCAAAACGTTTGAGAGTTCTAACTAATCTGTCATCTGCATTTAAAGCAAACATATTATTAAGACTTGGGATATAATCTCTTGCGATATTGTTTGCAGTACCATTAGCGACATTGGCAGCAGTACTATTATCTATGGCTAGTATGGCAGCGAAGGTCTCGGCGAAGATCAGTCTCTGCTCGCCAGTTACTTTATCTACTGGTATACCATTTGCAGTTATGTCTGCGATTTTGGTAATTAAGGTATCTAGAAGCTGGGCTTCATTCGGATCCAGACTTAAAGCTAAAAATTCATTTTTGAATTGACTTGCGTTTGTAATAGTCCCAGCTCTGATTTTTTTCACTAATTCAGCTTCAGTTCCAGTACCAAACTTATTTACTAAAGTTACCTCCTGTAAAGGGCTTGGATTCTTGTAAGATGTTATAAAGTAATCTAGTATTAGATCTTTAGCAAAGTTCATGTATTGATCTTGGTTAAAATACTTTAAAAAATCAAGTTGCTGCTGTTCAGCGGTATAATTCACATTTTCTGTCGTTTTAACACCATCAACTAATTTCTCTATTACTTGAACTTTATTTACTAAATTAATTTTATTAGAATCATCTTCACTTAAGGCATCTGGGAGAAGGCGATCTAAAAGAGCTTCTTTGGTACTAGGTGTATCTATGGTTTTACCTATATTAATAGTGCCATCTTGAAACATTTTGACAAAGGCAGCCTCAAGATCATTATCTATACCACTGTCATTGTTTGGGTTATAAGTATGCATCTTAAATAATTTATCTAAATCATCATTATCTGCTATTGGATTTCCATCTAGATCAGCAGCATTGAGCATCATTTTATACTCATCAAATTCTCTGTTGTTAAAAATACGATTTAAGCCAGAGTTAGCAGCTAACTGTCTTTCAAGTAAACTAATAATTCCTTTAGGAACGGCAAGCTCTGCTGCACGCTCTAAGTTATCAATATATTTATCTTTAAATGTACTGCTAGAGTCTACCATGACTCTAACTAAAGAATTTGCAAATTCATAGCCATCTGCTCTATCAAACATTTCGATAAATGTGTCCGTGTAATCTAAAGAACTATTTACCGTTCCTTTATGATAAGCATCATCAAAAAGCTGTCTACGATTATCATTTACATAAGGATCTTGAGCGTCATTGTCTAAGAACATTTTTTCAAAGCTAGTTAACCATTTATTAGCTTGGTTTTGACCATTTATGTTTCTGTTAGTCAATTGATACTTGATGAATCTTGTTCGATCTTGACTATTTTCATTAGGAAGATTATTAAAAGTATCGAAGCGATCTATGTCGGTTGCAGTAAAGGCTCTGTCTATGCTAGTTCTTGCACTGTGATTCGCACTAAGGGCATCCATAATCTCAGTAAAACCACTCCCTTTGGAAACGTTGTTTGCAAGAGTAGGAGAAGTTTTTTTACTAATAGCTTCAAGTGAGCTTATGTATCTTGGGTTAGCAGGAAAGCTTGCATCAGTAGTCTCGACTATATTTAATATTTGTTCAGCTTGTTTAGAGCTTTTGCCACCATTAAAGTTATAAGCATAGAGAAATAAATTTTGAAGATCACCATTGTTATTTATTAAATTACTGTTTATTGCTCTTTGAAATAAAACGGTTTTAGCCGTAAAGCCAGTAGGCATCGGATTTACAGTCACATCAGTATCAGAGCTGATACTACCATCAGTAAAGGCTGCTACGTAAGCATCAATTAAATCTCTATCTTTATTTTCTGAAAGTGCTTTAAATAATAGGTCTTGTTGTTCGACTGAAGCTCCTTTACTGAAGAGTACTTTAAATCTATCTATATCTGCGTTATCTAATACATAATTAGTCTGATAATTTGTGCTGATGTGTCTCTCTAAAATTTTAGTAATCTTCTCTACATCAGGTTTATTTAAAGCTGGGCTGTATTCATAAATCTTTTGTAAACTATCAATGTATTTATCTTTGCTTGGATTACTAGAGCGTGTAAGACCACTAAATTCACTAGAAGGGGGCTTAATGCCGTTTAATGTTTTAGCATAAATATAGCTGACGAAACTATCGTCGTCAATCATGTTAAGAAACATATTGCTATATTTAACAGAGTTATATGTAGAGGGGTTTTCAAATGCATCATCAAAAAGATCTGATTTTAAAGCAGTAGCAACTCCAGTCTTGAAAAGAGTTTCGTAGCGACTCACCCAGTCATCTCTGCGATTCTGACCTTCTGCTACTCTGTCTGTGAGCAAATATTTTAAAAACCGCTCTTCATCTATTGGATCTGGATTGATTTTTAGTGGACTAGCTGACCAATTTGCTGAACTAAAATCATCAAAACGACTAATATCTGAATCTGTGGGAACCCTAGTTAATGGCGAGCGTTTAATATGATTACTACTAAGAGCATTAATGATCTCCTCAAAGCCAGATCCTTTACTTACTGTAGATATGTTTTGGTCAATTTTCTCTAAAGCAGAGATATACGTAGCGTTATTGCTGAAGCCGGTAGTTCTTGCTATATCTGCTATTTTTCTTGCATAAATAGCACCTTGATCTCCAGTGTCTTTTTTATAGGCGTAAAGGAAAAGATCTTGTAGATCACCGTTATTATTGATTACGCTATCTATGGCATCTGCAAATAACTGAGTTTTATTAGTACTAGTATCAGTGTTAATACTGCCATCAACGAAAGCATTTACGTAAGCACTGATTAGATCTTTATCTTTATTAGTAGAGATAGCTCTGAATAAAAGATCTTGTTGAGCCTCAGTAGCACCTTTATTCATGATGGTTCTGAATTGTTCTATTTCCTCGTCGTTAAAAACTTTAACCGCAGTATTATTGGCTAAAGCCTGTCTCCTGAGTAAATTTGCCATGGCTGCTGGCATAGGTGCTGCCATCTCAAACGACTTTTCTAAATTAGTTACATAAGTATCTCTTACTGATTGGGTGAAGGCAGCATTGCCATTATGAGCTAGTATCTTCTGTAAATTATCTGCATAAACGAAACCATTATCTACAGTGCTACTTGCTGGATTAGTATCTAACATTTGAAAGAATAAATCTGTGTTATTCTTTACTGAAGTTAATCTACCTGTATAGAAAGCTGTATCGATAAGTGCTTCTCTGCTATTTAACTGTGCACTGCTTATAGTCACATTAGTGAATTGCTCTCTGTATTTGCTTGCCCACAGAGCATCATCCGCAGCTGCTGGAGTGTTAGTATTTTCATCTCCTAAAAGATACTTTAAATAACGGTTCTCGTGATTAGTACTAGTATTGCTTAGCTTAGTGAAACTATCGAAATTATTTGCAGCAGTTTGATCTAATCCTCTGCTTATATTGATATTGCTGGTCCTTAAGGAGTTTAATGAACTTAAAACACTGCTCAAGCCTGTGGTGATGTCGAAATTTTCACCTGCACCCATATTATTACTGATAGTTTTTATGCTGAGATCGTAACTAGCTTTAGATGCTAGTGTCGAATTAGCGAGATCAATAACTACCTGAGCTAAACCTGCATTTGTGTTAAATGCTTCTAGGTATACGCTTCTGTAGTCGGCACTAGTATTGAGATTGCTCGATCTAACAGCATTAATGAAAGTGTTACGCTCTGGATCACTAGCTCTTGTAGAGGCTGTAAATTCAGCTAAGAATGCATTAACAATATCGCCATTAGTATTTCTCTTAATGGCTTCTAATAATGCATCTTCATCAGCAGTAGGGGTGGAACTATTGCTGTAGAGTGTTTTAAATCTTGCTAAATTTGTTGCACTGAGAGGGCTACTTAAAGAGCCTGTTCCAGCATCACGTTTTAAAGCCAGTGCTATTTTACTCGACATACCTGGCTCTTCACTAGCTAATTTTAATGAATTAACGTAATGATCTCTGATTGTTGCATTGCTAGCGTATTTACTGGTTAAGCTATTTAAGGCATCTGCGTAATTATACTGACCTGCTGTCTTAAAGTAATCTAAAAACTGGCTGCTATAGGGCGCAGAGTTTCTAAGGTTACTTTTTTGAGTGGCAGTATCAAAAAGATTAGCTTTATCAGTAGTATAGGTAGATACTGTGCCTTTAGACGGGTCTGCAAACATAGCTTCGTAAGTATCGAGCCAATTTGCTGGTAAAGGAGTATTAAGAGATATATATTTTAAATATCTACTTTGATCAAGAATAGACTCTCCGCTTTTATCATTTATAAATTGAGTTAGTTTGTCTATTTTAGATACATCTAGAGCTGTCTCTAAATTTACGCTATCGGCATTACTTCTAGCTAAAACTCCTAGTATAACTGGAGATTTATTGTAATTGTATAAGTTGATTAAAGAAGTATTATAGTTAGCTCGATTAGCTGAGCTGATAAGGTGTATATCTCTTGCATTGGTAAAGTCATTTGTATTTCGAAATTCTTCTAAGAAGTAATTCTGTAAAGTACCAGCTGTTCTTAAAGGGTGACTAGCATTAGCATTGATAGTAACTAATAAGTTTGATTTATCGGGGGTTTGTTTATTCAGATCAAACATTGTTCTAAATTCATCCATCGCCATGCTAGAAGGACTAGTAGCCGTGATGATTTTGAAAAAATCGCTTCTATAAGTAGTATTTAGTGAATAATCAGTAACTAAGCCATTAAATTTATCTGCTTCAATATCATTGATCCCAGATCCTAAATTACTAGGAGTAGTGGTGAAAGTATCTAAAACCATTTGTGTAACTGTTTGGTTATCGCCATTACGGGAAATAGCTTCTAGAGAGGAAATGAAGGTGCTGCGATTACTAATAGTCGATTTTAATATATTTAATAAACTGTTAGCGTTAGTGAGATTAGTCTGATTATCATAGTTTAGGATGAATAAATCTATATAATCACTAGTCGCTTTAGGATTACCACTAGTTTGATGATCAACGAAATTTTTTAGAAGACTGATCTTGGTATCTGTCACTGTCCCATTTTTGAAAATATTTAAATATGAATCTTTTAAACGCTGATCTACTGGCTTTCCTGCGATATTTAAGAGGAAAAAAGCCTCATCTTCATCGGAGACTCCTGCTGTATTAGTTAGTTCTGTGTAAATAGCTTTATCTGCTACAGATAGGGAATTGACTAATGTCTCACGATTAAATACCAGGCTATTAGAAGTGACTAAGTCTGCAATTTTATTAGCATTTTTATCGTCTAGGAGTTTGTTTAAAGCATCTGCATCTTTATTATCTTTGATCCCATCACGATTATAATCGTGAACTGCCGTTAGTTTAATACTGCCATCAGTATTGAAGAGATTGACTACACTTGCATTATCTTGGACTATGGTTTTTAAATTATTAATTAAAGCTGTAACTTCAGAGCCTGTTATAGACTTAGTTCCAGCTATGCCAGTGTCCGTAGAGTTTTTAGTATCAAAATTAGCGAATAGATCATATAATTCTGGTCTAAGTTCTATATTATCTTTATTTGTGACAGCATTTAACTGAGCTTCAAGCTCATTAATCACAGAATTAATCACAGCTTTTCTAGCATCTTGCTGAGTTGATAAATTTACTGGATTTAGACCCATCTCAACACACCCCAATACGGCTTATACACATTTTGCAAAGTAAAGGTTAAGTATTGGTTAAGGATTTAAGAATAGGCTAATTTCTTCGATAAGTGATTGATCTGGACTTGATTCTAGCTTCTGTATTTTCTGACTTAACCCTTCTAGAAATTTCTCAATTCCCAGATTGTTTTTATAGGAGTATGACTTGCAAGCAAATTCATTTAATTTATCCGTAATTACTATTAAAAAATCTGCGATTAATTTAAATGACGAACGCTGTTTCTCTGAATATCTGTGTGTTTTTAGATTTAGAGATTCATAAAACTCTATCTTTGAATCTAGGAGAAGATTATAGCTGAGTAATTGAAAGAATTTATCTTTACTTGGTTTTAATTCATCGAAATGAAAGCAAATCGCCCTGTACAGTTCTTTGAAATCCAAATGATTAATTTTATTATCTCCATTAAAGTCGAAAATACTTTCAGTATATTCTGCATTAAAATATTCAATAAAATCTTTTTTGAAATCACTTAGAATCCTCTCTGCATTTGCCTTATTAAATTGATAATTTTTATCACAAAGTCCAAATAAATCTAATGATACTTTTAAGGTGCTAGAGCCTCTTAGAAAGTCGTTAATTAAGCTAATCTTATGAAACCATTTCTGCTCAAGCATTTGATAGGCTAAGTTTTCAAAAATGTATCCACTCCATCGATCATGATTAGCTTCTTTCACTATGGCTTGTAACTGCTCACCAATCTGTAAGAGTCTTTTAGTCTGTAATTTTATTAAATGAACATCTTTTTCTTTCAGTTTATTTAGATTATGATATAAACCATTACGTAAGCCCCATATAGAGTAATATTGAAGTCTAGATAATCGATGAGCTCCAGAATCTTCTGAAGGACTTAACTCTTCAACTTTAGTACACTCTAAGATATTTAGGTAGAGTGACTTCAGGATTTTACATATTTCATCCATGGCTTCCATATCATAGATACTGCCACCTCTTGCCAAAACTGCAAAGATAGAACTCTCGTAGCGAAAGTTTTCTAGAAGGCACATCTCAATATCTTCTAGATGTTTAGAAGATTTCTCATTAGAGAAGGAAGCTAAAGTCTTAATTAAGGCATAGCGACTAGATATTAGCTTAGATAAATAGCTTAAGCTCAGTAAACAATTTTTAGGATTCAATTTATCTGATACTAATAATTCTAATAGTGACTCATCGGCTTTAGAAAAATTGTCTGCTAATTTTTGTGCCCAGATTAGATATCGATATTTTTGAAAAGCGTTAGCTTGCTCTTTAGGTCTAGAAGCGAGTTTGAAAAATTCATCATGATAAAAGAATTTTTCTTTAGTAGCTTTTTGATAAAGCTTATGTGAAAAAATACGAGAGCTAAGAAAATATATTTTAATGATAATACTTCTTAATTTACTAAATTCAGTATTAGAGCCAAATTCACGCTCATAAAGATTCAGAATCTCTATCAATCTATCTATTGATAAGTTATCTATGTTTTTTAGATTTAGAGATAAATAATCTATAGTATTTTGCTCTAAACCTTGTTTGCTAATGATTTCTAAAAAGCTTCTTTCTTCTAAAATAAACTTCGCTTCATACTGTAAATCTTCTCCCTCAGAGCTTTTGATAAAGGGCAAATCTACGCTGTTAATAAAAATTGCGAAATATTGCTTTAATTTTTTTAATTCTAGACCTTTTCCTAGACTAAGAAAGCTTTCAATACTCTTATTAAAGTCAATCTGAGATTCCGTTTTACTTATGCTTAAACTTAAACTTTCAAGCTCATCTAAAAATGAGCTGCTAATACCAATATTCTGTAAAGCTTCTTTAACAGTCTCTTTATCTATGTTTCTCGTTAATAGCCCAGAATTCTTTTTTAGTAGCATAATGACTCTAACTAATTCGCTTTCATCTATAGTAGAGTTCCTGTCAAAATTAATAAATTTTTCAATCAGTTTTTGTTTATTTAAAACCTCTCTCAGAGCCTTTTCATATTTGGCTTCTTTATCTTTATACAGAGAGCAAATTTTTTCAATACTTTTATTCTCCAAGAAATCTATACGAATTTCAGTGAGGAAATTGCGTGGATTGTCACGGTGTAAAGGATGTTCTTTAGACGCTTTACCATTAATAAACCAGTTTTTTGCTTGTTCTATATCTAAAATCAGCTTAGATTGTGTTACCTGATGTACCTCTTCTATATATTTTTTAGCGAGTCTGGCTGCTTCAGCTTGAGCGCTGTATAGCTTAGCTTGATAGCAGTCTAGATCATATTCTTGTATAGCTTTACTTAGCATTTTATTTAGGCGAATCTGTGATTCAAAGACTTTTTGGTATAGATTAATATGTTCTAGTACCATTCCTTCTTTAATCAGAATAATAATTTTCTTCACACGATATAGTTCTAATGCAGCATTGTTAATTTCAGAGAACGCTGTACCGATAAATCCTCCCTCTACGAAAAGATTTCCAGGTATATGCTGTTTTTCTTGCTGAAAATTACTTAAAAGATTTTCTAGTGCGGGTCTTAAATCTTGCAAAGCTTTAATTAAAACTGATTTTTCTGCTTCAGCAAGCTGATAGTAAATGTAAAGGATGTTTATACTTTCTATAAAATTTTTAGTTTCTAAAATAAGATGCTTAGAACTGTTGCAAACATCAAGCTGTGAACGGACTTTCTTGAAAAAATCATTATATTCTTTAAATGAATTGAATTCTGAACCTAATTTCCTGAGTGATTCATTGGGGATTACTATATCAGCAGCAGGATGTAGTGGAATATGCATTATATGTGGTGCTTCTGGAGTGTGACTTGCATACCACTCTCTAAGCTGTATATAAATTTTTTCTGTTTCTTTTAGAGATTTATCCAGAAAATTTATAATATCTCTAAGTAAATCTTCAATTGAATTAGAGATATCTCTATCAGGCTCGTGCTTACTTAACAGTATTTCGGCATCTGTTTTAATTTTTTCTAGAAGATTATTGATTTTTTGGTTAGCCCCAATCATCTTCTTCCTCCTCACGCTGAGTCTTAATTAATTCTGCGGCAAACTTTAATGAAACCTTTTCATCTGTTTCCTTTTGCTCACGTTCATTTTCTAACTTAATATATTCTGCTTCTTGCTTCTCTCTAAGTTTTTTTAATGTCTCTACTTTCATCCTCATTTCAAAGAGCTCATCTTGTTTGAGTTTTAATTTTTTTCTCAAATCAGCTAGTTTTTCGTGTAGTTTTTCGAATTGTTTTTCTAGTTTCTTTAAAATTCTTAAGTGTCCCTCTGCATATTGATAGTTAGTTTCTATCATTTCATCTTGAGTACTTTTAATTTCGACGTATTTTACTTTAATATCAAGCTTAGTAGTCTCTATATCTTTTTCAATAAGCTGAATTTCTCTAACTAGCTCTTGTACTGCGTCTTCACGCAGCTTAAGGATTTTAGCTAATTTAAACTTAAAGGGCATAGCTACCTTTAATTACTTGCCCAGAAATTTAGAAACAGTGTCAGCTTAAATAAAAGCCTCTGTACCATTGATTTTAAATTCAAGTTGCCACTGTGATGAAAAGTCAATTTCTAGAGCTTTTTTATAAAATTCCAGAGCTTTCTGATAATCCTTTAGAAGGAAATGATATGAACCTTGAAAAGTTAACGAAGTTGCAGATACATTATCAATTTCGAGTAGTCTATCTAGTAAAGCTTTAGCTACTTGTACTAGTGAAGAATCAGTTATTTTAGGAAATAAGTTTGTAATTTGTTTAATAGTTTCTAAATCATTGATTGATAAAAATAAATCTTTAAGCACTTTTTCAGAAGACTTGTGTTTATCTTTGAAAAACAATAATCTTGCTAAGGTTGATTCTCTTTTCTCAAGGAAAGAATAACCAAGCATTTTAAAATACAGAATCATTAAAGATTCTTGAATCATATTAGCTTTTGTCTTTCCATAGAAACTAAAGTGATCATCTTTTTTTGAAGATTCTGCTAGTCCTGAGGCAATATCTGAAATATAAATGATGCCATTGTCAGTGAGTTTGCTATTTAGGTTTGCAAAGACTGCTAATGCTCCGTAGCAGTATCTTATTTCACTACCAAGGGGTTCTTTTCTAAAAAGCTCATTTAAAGTATTTAGGTGCTGACTTTGTATTTCACTAAGTGAGTCTAGCTCCCATGGAATCCAGCGTTTCTCAAAAACAAATGAGGACATGTCTTTGAGCTCTTTTATATTTGTGATATTTGCATTTCTAACATCTGACGATAATATACGTATTTGTAATTTTTCAAAACTATTGTCAGAAACCTTTTTGATAGGTAGCATAGGAAGTTGGTCAATTACATAATTGCAAATAACTAAATCTAGATTCTGAAGTTGAAATGCTTCTGAATGAAGGTCTTGGGCAGCATCAAGGTCTAATAGATTTAAAACTACTAACTTATAGTGTTCATTCTCAATGAAATCTGCAAGAGTACCTCGATCTTTGATCTGTCTTAGACTTAGTTCTGAAATATCTGTGATTATGTACTCAATCTGTTCTAGAAAACCTAATTCCTGTGCTGCGATTAAGAAGTTTCTTGAAAAAATTCCAGTCCCAGCACCAGCTTCAAGTATCCGTAGTTTATGATTTGGGGATAGCCCCTTGAGATTCTCTTTCACGATTTTAGCTATATTTTTAGCATGGGGATAAGAAGTAATAGTTAGATGAGGGACTATATGGGTACTGTCTTTTTTTGAAAATACATCTAAGACTTACTCTATAAAATTTACTATAGAAATCCTATCAAGAAATGAATTATCAAAATCTGTCCAATCCTCAACAATGTATAGGTCTTTGGTAATTTTATTCATAATGGTCATCGGCATGGAAATTATACACGAGTCTTTTGTATTTATAACTTGAGTTTGAATTTTGATCAGTGATATGTAAATTGAAATATTATTTTCAGATTTATAAATCTTTACTCTTATCAAAATTTAGGCTTTTTAAGCGTTATAAACTTGAGAGATATTAAAGAGCATGGCAGTTACGGCATTAGATAGTAAAGATAAATTAAGTGGGGTAATTAGTGATTTTTCTAAGAATAATAAGACCGTGACTGGAGCAGCTTTAAAAGATACTGAAACCGCTGCTGCTGAGACTGTGATAAAAGAAGCTAGGCCAGATAAGACTAAGACTGATGAGTATTCATCTAGTCTAGAAGAAGAGTCTAAAGATTTGACTCCAGAGCAGAAAAATAATATATGGAATTCTGCTGTAATCAGGCAGGAAGTCGAAAAACAGAAACCTTTAGATGACACTACCATTACAGATGAGCTTACTGAGACGAAAAGAACTGAGATCGTTTCAGCGACAGAAAAAGAAGGCAAAATCATAGATCCTGGCTCTCATATCGCTAATACAGATGCCGCACGTGGTGAATTACAGAAAAATATTAGAGAGATTGAAGCTAAAAAATTAGAAGGCACAGCCAGTGCAGAAGAAATCGCAGAGATGGAAATGCTAAAAACTGAAAGAGATAAAGCTGATACTTCTAAGATTTTCCTTGCTAGTAATGGAGCTGCGATAAAGCTGAATGCTAGTGCAATAGTAGAGCTTTCAGCAGATGATACTGAAACTGAGACATTAGATTCTAACTATTCTGGCGTTAAAGGCTATGAAAATCAAAAAAGTGCCTATGAAGACTTCTCTTCTCGCTGGAAAGAAGCTACTGGAGAGGATTTTACTTTAACTGAAAATCAGCGTTTAATTATGTATCGTCGAGGGGATATATTAGCCTACAGGCTTGTAGAATCCTCAGTGCCTGAGAATCAGACCCAAAGAATCACTACTATTTCAGATGAAATTACCTTTGGCTCTAAAAAAGAATTACAAATAGATTCTCAGCAGAAAAATAAAGAAAAAGAATATCTAGAGCCTAGCACTAATAGGCAGGGTGAGCAGCAGTTCTCAGATTTACCCGTAGATGAGACTAGTAAAAAACAAATTCCGCAAATAGGTTTTACAGCTTTCGCTCAGGAAAAAGATTCTAGCGATCCTGCTCAAAATGTGGATAAAAAGTCGGAAAGATACGTACTAGATCTAAGGCAGGATAATTATAAAAATAACTGGTTTCAAATACTTCTAGGTGACAGTAGCAATGATAAAGATCACGACGACGATGGCGTGCCAGATCTTTTAGATAAAGACTATACCGCTACTAATTAAAAGTTTTATTTAGATGGTGCTGATGGAGCAGGTGATGGATTTGCTGCCTTACGTGCCATGCAGTTTTTTATATAAGGGTTAGCCCAGCCGCCGCCGATGCCACCTATATTATATAGAGATTCTGTTTTATTAAACATAATCTCTATTATATCAGGATGATTTTATAAACTGTTAGCTTATATAAGCCTTTTATCTGCCGCGTTTTTGAGCAATGCTATCTAAAGATTTTTTGATACAAGGTACTCTAATACCTGGGGATATAACTGGGCCGCCTAAATTTGTTTCTTCTCTTTTCATGTTTATACTGAACCTAATGTGCTTTCAGGGTATTTTTAGCTGAAAGTCACTTTAACTATAGGTATAAAAAGCAATCTGAGACTGTTTTTTGATATGGATCCGCTATAGCCCAAGCTTTTCTTAATTGATTTGGTTAATGACGTTAAATATCGGTAAGTACATGGCTACTACTATCGCACCTACTATAGAACCAATTACTACTATGAAAACAGGCTCCATTAGAGCTGTTAAGGACTCTACTGAGCTATCTACTTCATCATCATAGAAGTCAGCAATTTTATTTAGCATAGTTTCTAGTTCCCCAGACTCTTCACCGATAGCTACCATCTGCGTTACCATTGGTGGAAATACTTCCGATTTACCGAGTTGGTTACTGATACTGTTTCCCTCCTCTATGTCTTTTTTAACTTTTATTAAAACAGACTCTAAAAGAGCATTGTTAATTGAGCTACGTGTGACATCTAAAGCCGTAGTAATCGGAACACCAGATTCTATAAGAGTTCCAAAAGTTCGTGAAAATCTTGCTACTGCGACTTTTTTTAAAATAGGACCAAAAATCGGTATTCTTAAAGATAGTGAATCTATATTTAATCTCCCCTCTTCGGATTTATAGTAAGTGCGGGCGTAATTTACCCCAAACCAGATAGCTGCGATGATAACTAAAATAAAAGGTGAGCGTAAAACATTACTAATATTAATCAGTAATTGTGTGAAAGCTGGTAGCTGACCACCAGTGCTGATAAAAATAGCTGAAAATTTAGGCAGGATAAAGGTTAGCATAAACCATACCACTAAAATTGATATTACTAAAAGGCTTAGAGGGTAAGTAAGAGCAGTTCTGACCTTATTGCTTAATTTATTGCGCGATTCTAAAAAGCCAGCAACTCTGTTTAGGACTACATCTAAGACTCCACCTAGTTCTCCAGCCCTTACCATAGAGACATAGAGCGAGTCGAAGGCATCTGGGAATTTTTGCATAGATTCAGATAAAGGTACTCCCTGCTCTATATCTTTTTTTATTTCTTCTAAAATGGCTTTTAATCGAGGGTTCTCAGTCTGTTCGATTAATACAGTAAGTACCCTTAATATAGCTATACCAGCTTCTATCATCGCTGCGAATTGCCTAGAGAAGACGACCATATCTTTAAGACCAATTTTCTTTTCTAGGAAATTATCTAGAAACCCTAGACCCCCGCCACTAGTGCTAGAGGAAATCAGCCATAGACCTTGACTGCGCAGTTTATTTTTCAGTGAATTTATGTCATTTGCTTGTATTTCACCTTTGCTGATTCTTCCTTTAGAGTCTCTTGCTGAATATTTAAATGTTTTCACCTATTTCTATACTAGCAGTCAGTGCCGAAAATTCAATTCTATGGGTACAATTTAGCTAGATGAAATACAAAAGCCTAGCTGAATTATTTCTTACTAAAGCTCAAAGATTTGGTGAAAAAACTTTAGTACGTTATCTAAAACGTCCTCATAATGAGCTTTTTAAAATAAGCTGGCTAGAAATATTAGATAGAGTAGAAAAATTAAGTTTAGGTTTAGAGAGATTAGGGGCTAAAGCTAAGGATAATATTGGTTTACTTTCAGTAACTTATCACGATTGGTTAGTATGTGATTTTGCGATACTCTGCCTGGGGGCAGTCACCGTGCCGCTTTATCATAATTCTTCTGAAGAGAGTATAGAGTATATTACTCAGCATGCAGAACTGCGTTATGTTTTCGTCCGTAATAAAATTCAATTGCAAAAACTTAGAGCTCACTTTCATAATTTCCCCAATTTAGAATATGTAATAGTTATGGAAGATAAGGGAGATATCCCTCGTAATGAGCCGAAGATAATCACTTTAGATGATGTGATTCGTATAGGCGAACACGAAAAGAAAAAATTTCCAGAGAAATTTAAAGATACGGTAAAAGCTGTTCAGCCAGAAGATTTGGCTACTATTATTTATACTTCTGGTACTACTGGAGTACCAAAAGGCGTACCATTAACTCATGAAAATGTTTTAGTAGCTGCACTTTCATTTTTTGAATATGTGCCTTTACATGAAGATCATGTGCAGCTTACTTTTTTGCCTTTAGCCCATGTCTTTGAGCGTATCTGCGGGCAGATTTATGGTATAGATCAAGGTGTTACTTTTACTTATTGTGAGCAGCCAGAGAAAATACCTTATTTGCTTAAAAATGCTGATATCACTATGATGCTGGTCGTACCGAGGATCTTAGAAAAAATTTACGCTAAAGTTATGAATGAAATAGCGAAGCAGCCAGATTTAACTCGTAATGCGATTATGGCTGCAATTGAGTTTGGGGTAAATGTACAGAGAAAAAAAGCTAATAAAAAACCTATAGAATTTTTAGAAAATATGGCTTATAGTGCAGCTAAGGCTACTTTATTAAATAAGATTAAGCAGGGTATAGCTCCTAAATTAAGTATTTTCGTGACTGGTGGTGCACCATTAAATCCAGAAATATCTTTTTTCTTTGAAGCTATAGGAATCACTGTACTAGAGGGTTATGGACTTACTGAGACCACCGCACCGCTTACTGTAAATCCTTTGCTAGCTAATAAACCAGGTACGGTAGGTATTCCTTTCGGTCATTTTAAAATTAGATTAGAAGAAGATGGAGAGATAATCTGTCAGGGACCGGCTTTATTTAAAGGTTATTATAAAGATGAAGAAGAGACTAAGACCGCGATCATTGATGGCTGGTTTCATACGGGTGATTTAGGAGAATTCGATTCAGAAGGTTATTTGCAAATAGTCGGTAGGAAGAAGGATTTGATTATTACTGCTGGTGGTAAAAATATAGCTCCTTCGCATATAGAGCATAAACTGTCACAGAGTCCATTTATTAATCAGGTAGTAGTTTTAGGTGATAAAGAAAGATATTTAGCAGCTTTAATCGTCTTAGAAAAAGAGGCGATAGTAAAATGGGCTCGTGAAAATTCATTAGGGATTGATGCTCAGACTTCTTTGAATGATAATGAAGCTATAGTTCACTTAATAGAAAAAGAAATCTATCGTTTAAGCTCTGAGCTTGCGAGTTATGAGACTGTGAAAAAATTTCTAATTTTAGATGAAGAACTTAGTGTCGAAGGTGGTGAGCTAACTCCGACTTTAAAAGTAAAGCGAAAAGTAGTCGCACAGAAGTATGCAGACAAAATAAAAGCATTGTTTGCTTGATATTGCAGAATTTTTATAGACCGTAACGATAAATCTTAAAGACATTATCAGAGTTGATTTCGTTCATGTCCATGCGTGTAAGCCTGATTTGAAAAGGTTTACATTGAGGATTGCAGCGTAGCATATTTAGGCTTACTAAAGTACCTGGTCTACCATCAATAAGAGTGAAAACATGATCAGCATCATAAGGCATGACATTAATTCCATCTACAGCGATGATTTGATCACCTACCATAATGCCAGCCTTATCAGCAGGGGTATCTTGCACGACAT
>DAISHM010000004.1:0-317 GCA_036822535.1 Candidatus Caenarcanales bacterium | reverse complement strand
ATTAGGGTAGACGGCTATCACTACGCTGTTCTTATTTTTTTGGTGTAAATATTTAATTCCTAAAATACCACGATTAGACTTCTCATAGGCAGCGGTTTCTGAGTCTGCATAAAGTTTGAAAGATTCGGCATGAACTGCTGTTAAAGTGAAAAAAAATATGCTAATTGCTAAAATTATCTGAAAAGTGAAGGAGAGTCCACTTTTAGGCATGATGAATTTAAAACTATTACCTTGCATTTGATAATAGTTTTATACCTCAAAAGCACTTTTTATAATTCTTGATAATTTAGAAATTTTTTAACTTAGATTATTAATTT
>DAISHM010000003.1:2366-18921 GCA_036822535.1 Candidatus Caenarcanales bacterium | reverse complement strand
ATTTTTTTGCTTTATCTAAATTTGAAGCAGAGCTCAAAAAATATATAGAACTTACACAGATTTTATTAGCCCAGCTTATAGAAAAAATGAAGTGCTTAGCCTTTTAGATGAAGGTTTAAAAGATTTTCCTATCTCTAGGCTAGGTCTAGACTGGGGTATAGATATTCCAGATGATGATTCTCAGAAAATATACGTCTGGTTCGATGCTTTACTCGGATATATATCTGCTTTAGGTGAAGACGAAGATTCTTTCTGGAAGAATGATTCAGAGCATCAGGTGATTCATATCATAGGTAAAGATATTCTTAGATTCCATGCCATATATTGGCCAGCGATGTTAATGGCAGCTGGATATCCTTTACCCAAAAAGGTTTTCGGTCATGGTTTCCTTACTAAAGATGGTATGAAAATGGGTAAAACCTTAGGTAATGTCATAGATCCCTTTGCCTTAAGTACAGAATTCGGTGCAGATGCTGTCAGATTCTTTTTCCTAAGAGAGTTTCCCTTTGGTAGAGTTGGTGACTATTCTTGAGCGGCGATGATTAATCGCTTGAATAGTGACCTTGCTAATAATCTAGGTAACCTACTTAATCGCTCTACTAATTTATTGCGTAAGTATTTTAGCGAGGAAGATTTAGCTCAAATCTTCTCCAGTAAATTACCTTCAGAGAATTTACTAGAGCAAAATACAGCTTTAGCTTCTTCTATTCACTATTTCACTGAATTTCAGAAAAATGTACAAGAAATAGACTTTTTCAATGCTTTTAACTCTTTATTTAATGCTCTTAATGAAATGAACTTACACATGAGTAATACTGCGCCATGGACACTATTAAAA
Source organism: Candidatus Caenarcanales bacterium (assembly GCA_036822535.1). Lineage (GTDB taxonomy): Bacteria > Cyanobacteriota > Vampirovibrionia > LMEP-6097 > LMEP-6097 > LMEP-6097. The sequence continues at coordinate 18,083 of DAISHM010000003.1, read as the reverse complement.
AATGGTAATGCCGCAGAGAAGTTGATTGCATTTAATTGTCTATATGCTGCTTTAGAGAGCTGCCGCAAAGCTGCTATCTGTCTAGCTCCGCTAACACCGAACTTATCTAAAAATATATTTATACAGTTAGGTATTATTAATGAGGATTTCGATATAGAAAATCGTTATAAAGCATTAGCAGAGACTTTTTCATTTAGTCACTTAGAGAAAAATCCTTTATCCTTAGAGAATTTAAATAGCATATTAGCGAGTCAGTCTAAGCCAGTCTTTGAGAGAATTTTAGAAAAAGAAGCGGTATGATTAGTATTTTTTTCTTTTTCTACGAATTAGTATGGGTCATATTAATTCCTATACTGTTCATACTCTCGCATACTTATGTGCCTAAATGGCGTAATAGCTTTAAACAGAGATTAGCACACGATCAAGGAACTTTTCCTAGCTCACCAGTATGGTTTCATGCAGTCTCGGTCGGTGAATTAAATGCTCTACTCCCTTTACTCAGTTTTTTCGATACTTATAATATAGTACTTAGCACTACAACAGAGACTTCCCAAGAGTTAGCTATGAATTAACTAGCTCATAGACTAGTTGATGGTAGATTAAAATTCATATATATGCCTTTAGATAGCCCTAGTATTATTGAAAAGACTTTCATGAATATAAAGCCTAAAGCTCTAATCATTATGGAGACTGAGATATGGCCTAGTCTTTTATTTCATGCACATAAAAGAAAAGTTCCAGTCGCTATTATTAACGCAAGATTAGCCGATAAATCTATCAATAACTATAAAAAAGCCTATTTCTTTTTCCACTGGGTTTTTAGCAAAATATCACTGATACTAGCTCAAACTCCAGAAGATTCAAGAAAATTTTTAAGCATGAATGTGTCTCCAGAAAAGGTTTTCATGACAGGAAATATTAAATTTGCAGTTTTACCGAGCAGTAAAAAAGATCAAAACCCTGATTTAAAAAAAAGCCTAGGCTTTTCAGCTACAGATATAGTACTTACAGCAGCAAGTACTCACCCTGGTGAAGAAGCCGCTTTAATTAGTATGTATCAAGAGCTGAGAATCAAGCATCCAGAGCTAAAATTAGCGATAGCACCGCGTAATCCAGATAGATTCTCTGTAGTGGAAGAGCTTATACTTTCAGCTGCTAAGCTTGAGGTCGCTAAATACAGTCAGTCTAATTTTAAAAAGCGGGGAGAAAATAATCCCCTACTTAGAAGTGAAGATATAGTCCTCATAGATACTATTGGTGATTTGATGAATTTCTTTGCAGTTAGTGATATAGCCTTTGTCGGCGGTACTTTAGTAAATGGTGTAGGTGGTCATAATGTTTTAGAGCCAGCAGCATTTGCTCTGCCAGTAGTAGTCGGACCTTTTTATTATAAAAATATAGATATAGTCGAGCAAATGGAGAAAGCTTCCGCTTTAGAAGTGGTAGAATCTAATCTAGAATTGAAAGATTTTATAGAGCTATTACTCGAAAGTAAAGAAAGGCGTATCATTATGGGATCTCAAGCATATAAAATCGTAAATGAAAATCGAAAAATCTTAAAAACAGTGGTAGATAAATTAAATGACTTTCTTAATCAAACACTATGAGCATTAATTATAAGGCTAGCCTTAAAAAATTAATTTCAGTACCGTATCAGCTAGTGCATGAATTTCATAAGTTTCTGTATAAAAAATCTTTTTTAAAATCTCAGAAACTAGCGAGAAAATCCATATCTATCGGTAATATTTCCTTCGGCGGTACTGGTAAAACACCTTTCACTATGTATCTTGCAGAGAAATTAACTGAAAGACTAGGGATTAAAATCTGCATTCTGACCAGAGCTTATAAATCTAAAATTCCTAAGGCATTACTGCCACTAATTATTAATCAGAGTAATCTTAAAGATTTTAAAGAAAGCGTTTATATAGAAGGGGTGCGAGAAACAGACCAGCATTTTATCGGCGATGAGGCGACTCTCATGTTAAAGCTTGTAGAAAAAAATCCGCATATCTATATGGCTATAGACTCTAATCGAATTAATGCTGCTAATAAAATTTTAGAGAGCTTAGAGACGGATTTATTTATCTTAGACGATGCACAGCAGCATTTAAAAGTAAGCCCAGATTTTAAAATTATTTTAGTGAATATTAACGAAAGTGGTTTCCTGAGAGAGTTTCCTAAAGCCTTAGAGACTGCGGATTTGGTCATTTACTCTAAAGTTAATCATAAATGGCTACTGGAAGAAGAGAATCAATATAAAATTGCGATAATGTATCAAATCAAATTAAGTAGAGAATTAGACAGAAACAAATCAGTGACAGCCTTTTCAGGCTTAGGTGATAATCAGTATTTTTTTAAAATACTAGAAAATACATTAAAAGATTTATTTTTCCAAAGAGAACTTAAGACCATATCATTTCCAGATCATCATGAATACTCAATTAACGAAATTGAAGCATTAATTGATTCAGGTGAAAATCTGATCTGCACTGCTAAAGATTTAGTAAAGATACCAGAAGAATATCGCAAGTACTTTATAGAAGCAGAGCTTAGCCTAAAAATAATTAATGAAGAGCTACTTTTAGAAAAGCTAGATCGTTTGCTTCAAAAAAAATACACCACAAATAGTCTTAGCAACACGAATTGAGCCCGCAGCTACCAAATCTATAGCTTTAGTGATCTTTATAATCTCGGTCTCTAAAATCTCACCTTCATCTGGATTATCAGTCCCAGAAAGTAAATCCTCAGCTTGAAATAAATAGAGCCTTTCAGTGCAGTATCCTGGACTAGGATAAATAAAGCCACGATCATGCCAAACTTTAGCGGTAAAACCAGTCTCTTCTTTTAATTCACGAACCGCTGTAGCTAAAGGCTCTTCATCTTTATCTCTTTTTCCAGCAGGGAATTCATAAATTACCTCACCCACTGGTGTTCTAAACTGCCTGACCATCACTATATAATCTTTATCTAAAACTGGAATTACACAAACCCCGCCTGGATGAGTAAAATATTGACGTGGCGCTATCAATCCCCCTGAATTCTCAATCTCCACCTGATCTTCAACAAAATCAAGAAAACGCCCCTTATGTAGAATTTTAGAAGATAGTCGCTTCTCTATCATAGAAAAATCCTTTTTAAAGCATCTAGATTCTCTTTAGGTAAATGATTTTCGTATTCTTTACGAATAGCTTTAAATTCATCCATAAAGACTTTTATATACTTACCTGCACGAGGATTCAGTATATAAGCCTTCCAGCTAGGAATCTCATAAGTACCATCACCGTACTGCGCCCAGGCAGCGGCACTTACATAATCTACACTCGGTATATCCGGGCTTTTATGCAGCTTCCAATATTTATATAGCCCCTGCACATATTCATTAATCTCTTTAGAGGCTGATTGAAAATCCTCACTGAATTTCTCTTTCTCGACTAAAGTCGCAGCATTAGTAACGAAGCTAGGATAAGGTCTAAATAAACAAGTAAAACCTAAGTTCTCATTTAGAACAGCGACATTTTTCATTTCAGTAAATTTTTCTTTTAAAATCTCAGTAAACTGTAAGCCTGCTCCTAAAAGAGTTTGATAGCCTTCTATGCCTAGACTTTTTAAAGCTAGTGCGGTAGCAAAGACGCCTGAGGCACTACGAGTACACTCTAAACTATACTGAACTGGTGAAATTTGAAACTCAGCTGGATTAAAATATTTAAAATCCCCAGAATCCCACATTAAATAATCGAAATCATCTTTATTCTTAACGATTAAAAAGCTGGAACTATAAGGTGCATAGCCAGTTTTATGTACATCAATAGTAATAGAATCCGCTAAATGAAAGCTTTTACACACGTTCTGTATATTATGCATCTTCTCTATTACAGATTTACGGAAAAATAGTTTATTCTCATCTAAATCATAATCATTATAGAAGCTTAAAGCCCATCCTATAGCAGCATCTACATGTAAATGAGGCTTATGCATTTTAGGATATTTTACAGAAAGCGCATTAATAACCGCGCTCACCTTATTAATATCTTCTAAAGAACAGGCATCAGTAGTACCTATGGTTATTAAGACAGTAGGTACTATTACTCCTTCACTAAAACACTGCTCTAGAGTACTTTTAAACTTAGCTATATCTATAACATTTCGCTCATCAGCAGGAATTCTCAGAGCATTTTTACGCCCAACCCCAATAGCGGCAAGGGTAGTGAAATTAGAGAAATGACCACTTTGAGAATTAATAAATTTAAAAGGCTGCTTAATACTCATAAGCCCATCTTCTCTAATATTAGGAAACGCCTTATTCAGACCTAAAAGATAACCGTACATGTTCCCTTTAGTACCGCCTTCTAAAGCAAGCCCACCAACTTTACTAATATCTTTATAACCTAGAATCTTAGCTAAAGACTTTACTACTCTTAGTTCTAGCTCATTTGCACGTTTACCATATTTACTAGTAACTAAATTAGGATTAATGACTATAGCCCCCATCGCTCCTAAGACTGCTGGTAAAAGGGTTATAGGTATAACATTACGCCAATCTTTTCCTGAGCGGCTATCAAAAGAATTATAGTAAGGTAATATAGACTCGATAGCATCACGTTCACGCCCAAGCTCCTGCTGGACGTGGATCCCGTAATCGAGAAAATCCATATCTAAGGTCTTATTTGGTTTTCGTGAATACTCTAAAGCCCTATATAAAAAATCTTTTATATTAGGAAAAAAAGCCTCAAAATGTTCAGTTTTATCTAGAATCTCGCCATTCAAAGCACCGATTTCAATAACCTCTAACTTCTCTAAATAACGAGAATCTAGATCTAACTCTTTTAAAGCTTTTACATCAAATTCTTGAAAACTTAAATCGCTATCAAGACTACTCATTAGAATATATCGTAAGCATCATAGTCTAAATACTTACCATCCTTACTCATTCTTCTGAGGCTAATTTGAGCGTCAACACCGACTACTACACCATCAACTAAACCTTTAGTCGCTCCAGTGAATAAACCACTAACAGCACCACCAATAAAACCTACTGGCGCACCTACTGTAGTACCCCAAACACCACCACCTAAAGCTTTATAAAGATCTTTAGAATGATCTACAGACTTAGAAGCCGTACCACGAACAGCACCTAGAATAGTACCTGTAGGGGCCGTAAAGAAAGGACTTACGAACTGAGCTAAATCGATGTCAGTTTTCTTTTTCTCATTTTCAGCAATCAAGCCATTTACTTTAGTATTTAAAGAATTAACATCAGACTGTATTCCCATGTTCTGAGTTCTAAGGCTATCCATACTCTGTCTTAGAGTAGCTATCTGTCTTTCTAAATCCTGTCTTAAAGCAGCAGTATCACTAGTAGAAGATAAAGCCTTCAATCTCGCATCTAAATCATCTATCTGTGCCTGTAAATCACTGATACTAGTATCTGGAATAGATGATAAGCTGCTCATCTTCGCAGAAGAACGCTGCGTAGATTTTAGGGCTGGATAGTAAGCATCTGCGCTTACCGCACTGAAATTAGCCATAGAAGCTAAAACCAAACTAGAAACTAAAAATTTTCTGATCATGATTATATTTATAACATGGAAAATTCTACCTACAATAAAATTTTCATCACCTAGTCAAGCAAAATATGACAATATATATTACAATAATAGTTACTGATTCCTAAATTAAAAACAAGCCTTTAGCCTAATGACTGCAAGCCTAACTGCATTACCTTTAAATAATTTACCTAGTAGACAGAGCAGCTCTAAGGACTATCCCTGTTTCAGAAGATTCGATTAATCAAAAGATTACGATTACTGGAACTGGAATTCCAGAAGGCAACACTGATTTAAAAGCAGAAGATAATAGCTTTAAGCTAAATCAAGAAGAGCAGCTTAGAAAAATTTCAGCAGCCAAGGCTAGTCCTAACTATTTCACCAAAGTAGCTAATAATCAGGATTCTATGATATTACCCAAGCTAAATGCTGCAGTAATTTTAGGTTATATAGCCACGCCTTTTCTAGAAGGAGTACCTCATCTCAATAAAATCGTTAACGAGACACCACGTATAGGACTTATATCTAAGGCCTTTGAAAAAACAGTAAAATCTATCTATCGTAAAGATAGCTTAAGAATAGCAGCAGCATTGAAAGATATATTTAACGCACTTACTAAGCCAGTAGAAGAACTTTACTTAAACCGTAATATAGTAGTAGCTGCAACTAATCTCGCCGAAGCTAGTGAAGAAATTTTAGAACTTAAAGATGCAAGCTATAAAAGCTTCCTAGACTCTCCTAAACAAGCTTTAACTATGTTTAAAAAAATATTTGAGAAACTTAAAAATACTCAAGGCGAAGAGATAAATATGGAATTCATGAGAAAAAGTGGCTTATTTACCGCTGCTAGCGTAGTTTCTGGCTTAGCCTCATATGCTGGAACCTTAACTAAAAACAATCCCTTAGCTTTAAGTGGCAGATTCTTCCAGAATTACCTATCTGATTTTGATAAATTTGTAAGTAATAACGCAGACAGGAATTACTCTGGCTTCGCCTTTATTTTAGAAAGCCTTTTCGATCCAGTGATTCGTGCGACTAAAGGTAAAATACCTACGTCTATAACTAAGATTTTATTAGCAGCACAGTATGCAATTAACTGGTCTGGAGTCACTTTAGCTAATCGCTCTCAAGGCGCTGAGCACGATGAAAATTTAATCAAGATTCACCATAATCCATTAAGATATATAAAAGAGGCTTCTACTAGACTAGTTAAGGCACTTAACCCTTATAATGTTCTTCAGCAAGCGAGTCTCTTACCTGCAAATAGCTAAATACAACATTATGAAAAAAGTTCTTTCAGTCTTAACCCTAATAATACTTAGCAGCCTTTGCCTAAAAGCGACTAGCACCGAAAATAAAAACTATATTACAGGAAAGCTGATAGATATTAATGTAGAGAAGTATTTAGAGACCTCTTATGTAAATAATTCTTCGACTAATATAAGTCAAGAAACTGAAATTAAAAAAAAGAAAATAAATACAGAAATTAATAAAAATCGCTTCGAGACATTAAACCCTGTTACTTCAGTAAAAAATATTTATTACTTTGAAATAGCTACAGATACTTACCGCTATCTAAGCTCCTTTACGCCGATATGGGGTAGTGAGACCGATACTAATTGGGTTATAGGCTGAACAATACATATCAGATTAATTGATGATAATAATATACTTTATCTAAAAAGACCTAAAGGAAAGGAACTTAAAACTAAAATTATAAAAGTGAGCCTAATAGATGCTCTTAAATAAAGATGTCTCAATAGTATCTATCATCTACGTTTTCCTAAAAATCAGTTTCACTGCTTTCGGTGGTCATGCTGCACATTTAGCCATGATGGAAGAAGAAGTCGTAAAAAGACGAAAATGGATGGATCATCAAGACTTTTTAGATATTATCAGTGCAGCAAACTTAATACCAGGACCTAATTCTACAGAAACAGCTCTACATATAGGTTATAAACTAAGATCTTGGGTTGGTTTTTTTGCAGCAGGTTTATCTTTTATTTTACCTACGATTCTAATAGTTACTGGAGTAGCTATAGTCTACGTAAAATATGGTAAGCTCGCAGCTTTTGAAAATATTTTACTCTGTATAAAGCCCGTAATCATGGCAGTGATTAGTCTTGCGATCTATAGATTTAGTAAATCTGCTGTTAAAAATAAACTTCTATTTATAATGCTATGTCTAGCTAGTCTAGCAAGCTTTTTTAAAATCACTGAAATTATAGTAATTTTAGTAACCGGACTTCTAGTCATGTTAATTCAATCAAGAAAGCATCTCAGTCCTTCATTCTTACCGATTAATTTCATTAGCGAAATTCTCACACATAGCGTATCCTGCACTGTGAGCTGTGACCTCAATGCTATTTTTCTATTCTTTTTTAAAGTGAGTTCTATTATATTCGGTAGCGGTTATGTACTCTACGCTTTTCTTTATAATGATTTAGTAATAAATTATGGCTGGATTAACCAAACTCAATTAATCGACGCTATCGCAATAGGGCAATTCACTCCAGGACCAGTTTTTACAGCGGCTACTTTTATAGGCTATTTATTAGCGGGTGTGCCTGGTGCATTAGTAGCTAGCTTAGCCGTCTTTTTACCAGCTTTTATTTATGTAGCGATCAGCTCACCTTTTCTAGGTAGAATGCGTGAATCTAAATATCTAGCTCATTTCCTAGATGGCGTAAATGTCGCATCTTTAGGCTTAATGCTAGTAGTTTGCTTGAGCTTAGCTCAAAACATTTTAAGTTCAGCGTTTTCAATAATATTCTTTTTCATTAATCTCTTGATTCTATTACGCTTTAAAATTAATTCTGCTTGGTTAATACTTTTAGCTCTAGCATTGGGTTTAATAATGTGCTACGTTTAAGAGCTTATGGCTTGGTATAGTTGGCTTAGCCCCGTTAAGTGGGTAAAGGAAGGATATAAACATGTAGTCGAGCCAGTTATCAGTCCGGTACTGGATTTAGTGAGTACTGGCTGGAATGTAATCGGGGAAGGTCTTAGCAGCGGCGCTAAAGCCATTTTCGGAGAAGGTGCTGGGAAATTAATAAACCAAGCATGGACTTCAGCTGACCCAGCGGTTTTCGGTGATTACCTAGAAAGGTCTATAGATAAAGCAGATAAACTCACAGCTATTTTTAAGGGCGACCTTGGTGTAATCAGTAGAATCGGCTTAGAGACTGCTATAGAAATGAGTACTGGTTCTGTACAGAACGCTAATAAAATGATGGCTTGGACTGGAACTCTGTCTAGCACTATAAGTGAGATCAGTGGTATAGAATTTCAGGCAGTCACTAATAAACTTAAAGATGTATTGGTAAATGCTGTAGCAGAAGATTTACCAGATTTAGCTAAAAACGGCAGAGTCGATAGCCGTGCGAAGAGCTTGCTCAGCACAGTATTTAGTAAAATCCCTCTAGGTGCGATGAGTGGCACAGCAGATGAAATCGAGAAGAGAGCTATTAGTGATAAGATTTGTTTCGCTTTCGGAATATTCTTCAGTACAGCTGGTAACGATATATCCAATAAAGCTGAAGCTGGTATATTCTGTGACAGATTGGGTGATTGGGGCTTTTTCGGTGACTTTGGTTTAGCTAATGAAGAAGAAAGACTATCAGCACCATCTCTTAGCGTAAGTGTGCAAGTTTTCATGGTTAATGCTGACAGAGAGGCTTTTAAAGATTGTAAAGTTATCACAGTACCGATAGGTCCTTCTGGAATAGAAGCCGGACCTATTTATTACAAAGATTCAGATAAATTTGTCGGCACGAAATATGCTTATGGAAAGGGGCCTGCGATATATAAAAAAAAGCAAGAAGCAGCAAGCTCTTCAGCTCAATACTTAGTAAATAAACCAGAAGATAATAATATCGCTCAAATCGGTTCTAATCTAGCGGCTCAGAGTTTAATGTGGTCAGCAGCGATGGATACAGCTAAAAATCCAGAGAATGAATATCTAAATCTCGCTGCATTAAAAGGTTCATCTAGAGATGTTTTCATAATGACTGGCGATGGTAAATATCTCAGCCTCAGCGCAGATTCAAATAGCCTAGAATCTATAGAAAAACCTAATAATAGTTCTATTTTCACCATTAGCGAAATTGGTGCAGCGACTTACGACAATCCATTTGTAGCTTATAACGCAAACGTAAATGGTCTAGATATTAATAAAAACTCAGCGAGAGGCTTACTGATTCAAACTTCTAATAATAAGTTTTTAGAGTTATCTTCTGGATTTAGTTTAAATGCAAATCCTGTAGCGATTAGCTGTATTATAAACGGTTTATCTAATATCTTAATTCGTCCTTATATAGCAGGGAACATGGATACCATGATGAATCACTCTCTACAGCTATTTTTTATCCCTCTAGAAAGAAAGGAAATCCTATTAAAGACAAATGGACAAGGCGGATACGATGATTATTTACAAGCACCAGCAGATATTTTTATTGATAAAAACCAGCCTCTCTCTTCTACAGAAGGATATTACCTTTTAATTAAGCTTGGCTCTTCGCAGGTAATGATACAAAACCATGAAGGAGCTTACTTTAGAATAAATGGTTCACAATTAAGCAAGACTGATAAAAACTTTATGCCAGATGCTTCCTGTGTTTTCGTTATGGAGACTAGAGAAAATAATGGAGTAGCCTTTAGAAGCCTTATTGGTAACTATTATCTTTCTCGTATCATGGGTACTCGTAATCCTAATGAGGGTTACCCACTCTATGGTTGTGATTTATTAGCAGCAGATAATAGTATTTATGCAGCAGCTAACGCTGTTAATTTTTACATAGTAGATTTAAAAGGTAGACCAATAGGTCTCAGAACCTTCTACGCAGATAATCCATACACAGCTATCTCTACAAGCATTTTTGAAGAGCCATGTAATGGTCTACCGCTTTCACAGCAAGCTTCAGAGAGACTACAGTTTAGATTTTCCACTACCCCTTTAGCAAACTTACATTTAATTAGCCTTGGTATTGGAGCTAATGGTAAAGAGCGTTTCGGCTTTAGAACTCAGAATAATAGTAATTTTGTAGTGAGGCATCCATATGATCCAGAAAACCTTTACGTTAATATAGGTGGCTATGGCAATAATTTCGAAATTACTAGTGAAGGAGATGCTGTTTATATACAATCTGCCTTCGGTGGCGGACAATACTATTTAGCCATAGACGCTACTAATGAAGATAACTTCACCCATAAGTTATGTTTTTCTGAAACCAAATACCCTTGGGAAATAATTGACAAGAAAGGCAGTTTCGCTAATTTCAATTTAGCAAGTTTCACTCCAGTAGATACTTCTAAAGGCATCCCAAATTTCTGTAATACTCCAAAAGCTTTTCGTAATTATATGCTTGAAATGGCAAATCGCATATTTTCTATTGGTACTTCGATTTGTAACTACGATGGTAGATTACGTTTTGTCGGCACTCCTCTACTGAGAACAGAAAATACTTTTCTCATAATTAAAATTAAAGACATAGATGAAAACACTAAGATAGTAGCTTTAAAAAATAAAGCAGGGGATTTTGTTATGGTGGATGGTGCAGGTACACTTAGTTTTAGCCCATCTTTAGATACTTTGAGTTTCTTTAATCTTTATCAATCTAGCCCAGGCATATTTATGCTTAGAGATTTTTATCAAAGAGTAATAGGGGTTAATCACGCTAATAATGGCTATCTTTGTGCAGATGGTACCCAAGATTATACTGCAAATAATGATACAGCCACCTTTAAGTTTATTGATCCTATTAATCTTTAAATTCATTTAGAATACACTTAAACTTCGGATAAGTTAAAACATTTCTATGTTTAAACAAGCTTTTTTAAGCCTCAGTCTTCTCAGCCTTTTAAGCGTGAGCCCTTTAAGTGCAAAAAAAGCAGCTGCTGACTCTTTTCAAATCTCAGGAGAGAAATTTAAAGCAGAGCGTGTCTTAGACAATACCACTCTTTTAGGAGATGATAGGGCTACTATCATCTTGAGTAATGCTAGTGAAGATACTAGCTCAAATATTAGCTTTGAACTATTTGCAGGAGAGGATTCTAGTAAATTTCGCAAGGCTTTAAAAATTGATATAAAGAGTAGTAATTCAGATGATTTGGATATAGATGAAGATTTTGAGTTTGAAGATTCAGCGAGCGTAATTTTTTATCATACTAAAGCTATTAACGATACTGCTGTCACCTACACTAATGATGCAGAGTCTAGCGTTACTGGCACTCTAACCCTTAAAAAATATAACTCTAAAACGGGGAAAGCCACTTTCAGCTTTAGTTTTAAACTTAATAACGCATTAGTTAGCACTATAGATGCAGATTTAAATGAAAGTCTATCTAGGGCTACAGAGATTCCAGTTTCTGGAGAATTTATTACAGATCTGATAGATTAGTAAATTCACCTAGTAAATAAATAGAACCACTAACTATAAGTAAATCTTTATCTGTTTTAATCTCTTTTATTTTATTAAGAGCAGTTTTAGTATCTTCCATAGCTAAAACCCTATCAGAGAAAGTGCTTTCATCTAAAGAAAATTTCTCAAACATATAAGCTTTTAATAAAGTAGCTGACTGACTTCTTTCATTTTTCACCGCAGTGAAAATGACTAAATCCTTTTCGTAATCATAGATATCGCGAAATATCTCATCTATACAATCCTTATACTGCTTATCTTTTAAAAATGTTATAAGAAATATTTTTCGAGTAAAGAAATTATTATTCACCAAAAGCTTAATAAATTTATTCAACTGCCTAGCAGCTGGAGCATTGTGAGCAGCATCCATTAATATATTTTTTTCTTGATTAAACTCGAAACGCCCTAAATAATTTTTCTTAAAATCAGCACAAAATTCATATCTAAACTTAGTTTCAATTTTAAAATTTTTTACAGTCTCAAATATCTTAATCGCTAGATTTAAATTATCACCAAAAGGATCTTTTGGTAAAAGCTCTTCATCTTTCTCTTCATCACTTAGCTCAAAGTGTGATACGGAGGGCTTTATAATTCCTTCTTTTTCTTTACGTATCTCAGCGAGCGTATTTCCGAGATATTCCATATGATCCATACCAATGCTAGTAATCGCAGTAGCAATAGTTTTAGCAGGTGAGATGACATTAGTAGCGTCCAGTCTACCTCCTAGACCGACTTCTAAAATAGCAAGATCTACTTTCTCTTCTTTAAAGTATACAAAAGCTAAAACTGTCATCTTCTCAAAGCCAGTGAGTTTCTGAGCTATGTTCTCATTCACTAAAATAGAATCTGTACTTTCAAATAAACTAAACCATAAATCATCAAAGCGATTTTGAGGAATCATAACCGCATTAATATGAAAACGCTCACAGGGAGAGACTAAATGAGGACTAGTGTACTTAGCTATCTTAAACTTAGTGAATTTAAGATACATCAATTCCAAGAAACGGCAGACAGAACCCTTTCCATTAGTACCTGCGACTTGAATCGAATAGAAAGAGTTTTGGGGATTAGCTAAGAAAAGCAGAGCTTCCTTAACATTATCAAGTCCTAATCTAATCTCATTATCATGGGACATCTTTTAGATAATTTCGTCGCCTAATTGGAAATGCGAGAAAGACTTATGATTAGTCAAATCCTCAATACATTGTTTATCTTCAGTATCTAAGCGGGAATAAGGCTGCTCTTTAGCTTCTATTTTACTAAATACTTCTTCTAAAGCCTCTTCTTTATGTGCAGGTAGAACTATCTCACTATTTAGCATAGAGTCTAGATCTGCTTTAATCTCAGCTTCAGGAGAGAGTTCTGTAACTAAAGGATTAACAGTCTTCACTAATTCAGCATCACTTACCAAAGCTAGAGCAGCAGAAGCTTTATCTGTAAAAGGCTTACGCTCTTCCCTATCACGGCGATGATGATTTTTCTTATTTAAATTCTTATTAGAGTGATTCGCCGAATTAGGGTTTTGATTTAATTGCGGAGGCTTATTATTAGGATTTTTATTAAAAGGCTGCTTATTTAAATTGTTAGCAGAAGCCTGCGAAGTATTACCCTGGTTAGAATTACGATTAAACTTATCGGCAGGACCCGAATTAGAACGATTAAATTTATCGTTACGGTTCTGCTGATTAGATGGATAAGAATGTGATCTCTGTCCAGATAATTTAAAGACTATTCCAGTACCACCACAGTGAGAACATTCTTCACCAAAAACCTCACTCAGAGCCTGTCCTGAACGCTTACGAGTAATCTCGACTAAACACAGTTCAGATAAAGGTCCTACCTGAGGTTTAGCTTTATCGGGTCTGAGAACTGATTCTAGAGTTTCCATAACTCTAATACGATCTTCTCTCTCTGCCATATCAATAAAATCAACAATAATCATACCGCCAATATTTCGCAGCTTAATATGCCTAGCAATCTCAATTGCAGCTTCCATATTAGTCCTACGCACAGTCTCTCGAAGACTGTTACTAGCAGTAAATTTACCAGAATTAATATCTATAGCAGTCAGAGCTTCCATAGTCTGAATAATGATATAACCACCACTAGGCAGATCCACACGCTTAGAAAGACAGCTGCGTAATTCCTTCTCTACATCAGTCTTCTGTAGAATCTGGTCTGTATCGATATACCTCACCATTACTTCTCTACCAGTCCAAGCTTTCAAAAACTCTTCGCAGCGATACTTAGCTTGCAGTGAAGAAACTACTATTTCATCTATGGTGCTATTAAAATTATCTCTTAAAACAGAGTATAAAAAATCTTTCTCTTTATTTACAGCTCCAGGAGAAGTCCTCTGCTCGTGCTTATCGACTATATTCTTCCAGATATTCCAAAGATTTACGAAATCTTCTTCTAACTCTTCTTTAGTTCTACCAGCAGCTTCAGTCCTAATCACCAAGCCAAACTCCTCTGGCTTCATTAAATTAGCTATAGCTTTTAAACGGTCTCTCTCTTCATATTCACTAATTTTCTTACTAGTGGAGATACCAGTATTCTCAGTAGTTAAAACGAAATATCTACCAGGGATACTAATTTTTAAATTTACTCTCGGGCCCTTCTTTCCAGTAGGCTCTTTTTCGATTTGAACTAAAAGTTTTTGTCCAGGAGCCAGTCTTTCATATAGAGAGCCATTACCTGGGATATCATTTGCGTGAAGGAAACCCATCCTTCCTTCCTCAAGTTTTACGAAAACCGCATTAATCGAAGGCATTATATTTTCTACATGAACTGTATAAATATCACCTACGCTAAACTCGTTACGCGAAACAAAGAAGTCCTGAGCCTTGCCGTCTTCCATAATGGCGGCAATGTTATGATGCTCAGAAATTATTAGAGATTTCATGCGAACACCTTCTTTTATTTAATTTTAGCTTGGGTTTTTAAGAATTAAACTTTAACAGCGATATCAACACCAGCTGGAAGATCAAGATCTTTTAATGATGTCGTCGTCTCTTGAGTTGGCTCATACAGATCAATCAAACAAGAGTGAGTTTTAATTTGAAAATGTTCTCTAGACTTTTTATTGACGTGAGGTGATCTCAAAACACAATACCTACGAATTTTCGATGGCATGCGAACAGGGCCGGAAACTATAGCCCCAGTCCTGTTTGCAGCATCAATAATCTGGCTAGCAGAAGCATCTAGACTTGATGGGTCATAGCTTCTTAGTTTAATTCTTATACGATTTTGTCTTTTTTTGGACTGTTTCGATTCTTTTTGTGTGCTAACCATAACTGTATTTATCGCTTTATTATATCAGAAATTATTCTACTTTTACTTAGTAAAATTTAACTACTACTCGATGATAGATGAAACTACACCAGCTCCAACTGTCTTACCACCTTCTCTAATCGCGAATCTCATTCCTTCTTCGATCGCAACTGGCTGAATAAGCTCAACAGTCATCTCAATGTTATCACCAGGCATAACCATCTCTACACCATCTGGAAGAATTACGTTACCAGTTACATCTGTAGTTCTGATGTAAAACTGAGGTCTGTAACCTTTAAAGAATGGAGTATGTCTTCCACCTTCATCTTTAGTAAGTACATAAACACTACCTACGAACTTAGTATGAGGCTTAATAGAACCAGGCTTAACAATTACTTGACCACGCTGAATATCTTCTTTATCGATACCTCTTAAAAGAACCCCAGCATTATCACCAGCTTGAACTTCTGAAAGAGTTTTTC
>DAISHM010000003.1:0-2356 GCA_036822535.1 Candidatus Caenarcanales bacterium | reverse complement strand
CTTCTTCTTTGGTCAAGATATAGGCCTGAGCTTCAAACTCGGTATGAGGTTTAACTGAACCTACTTTGGCGATTACTTGACCTCTCTCAACGTCAGTCTTCTCAATACCTCTGAGAAGTAATCCCGTATTATCGCCTGCTCTTGCTTCATCAAGAGTTTTTCTAAACATCTCACAACCAGTGATTACAGTAGCTCTAGTATCAGTAATACCGACGATCTCAACGTTATCACCAACTTTACAAGCTCCTCTTTCAACTCTACCAGTCGCAACAGTACCTCTACCAGTAATAGTGAATACATCCTCAACAGCCATCAAGAATGCCTTATCAACATCACGCTCTGGAGTAGGAACGTCTTTATCAACTGCATCAATTAATTCAAAAATCTTATCAGCCCACTTATCGTCGCCTCTCTTAAGTGAAGGATTAGCAGTAACAGCTTCAACAGCTTTTAACGCAGAACCTTTAACGAAAGTAATATTATCACCGTCAAAATCATACTTAGAAAGAAGCTCTCTAGTCTCCATTTCAACAAGCTCAAGAAGCTCTTCATCATCAACCATGTCACATTTGTTCATGAACACAACTAGATACTCGACACCTACTTGCTTAGCAAGAAGTATATGCTCTCTAGTCTGAGGCATAGGACCATCAGCAGCAGATACTACAAGTATTCCACCATCCATCTGTGCAGCACCAGTAATCATGTTCTTAACATAGTCAGCGTGACCTGGGCAATCTACGTGAGCATAATGCCTAGTCTCACTCTCATACTCTACGTGCGCAGTGTTAATAGTAATACCACGAGCTTTCTCTTCTGGAGCAGCATCGATTTCATCATATCTTTTAGCAGTAGCTCTACCTTGCGTAGCAAGCGTCATACAGATCGCTGCAGTAAGAGTAGTTTTACCGTGGTCAACGTGACCGATAGTACCTATGTTTACGTTAGGTTTAGTTCTTTTAAATTGTTCTCTAGCCATTTAGTCAAGTCCTCTCTTTAAAGTTTATTTATAAAAATTTTAGAAATCCAAAGTCGATTGAATCAGTTTAAATATTATCAAAACTAGAGGAATTAAATATAAGTAATTAATTAAAAATTTGTAATTATTCAATCTATCTGGCTAACATTTAAGCTGTAAGATCTCACTAGGATTAGCTTACTAAAGTACGGACCTCTATACTATGCACGCAGACCCAGTTGTAAATGTACTTTTAGGATTGTCAATAATTATTTTAGCTGCTAAAATTGGTGCTTTAATTGCAGATAAGTTTAAACAACCTTTAGTTTTAGGAGAGTTGCTCGCTGGGGTTTTAGTAGGTAACCTATATCTAGTAGGTTTCACACAATTAGATTTTTTAAAAAGCGATCATATACTAGAAATTTTTTCTTCTTTAGGAGTTATCATACTGCTTTTCGAAGTAGGTTTGGAATCTAAATTAAGCGAAATGCTTGCTGTAGGTATGCGTTCCCTATTAGCTGCGATAGCTGGAGTAATCGCTCCATTCATATTAGGATATTATGTATCTGGAATTTTAATTAGCGATTTAAGTGAAATCAGTCGGGTCTTTATAGGTGCCATGCTCACCGCTACTTCAGTGGGCATTACCGCAAGAGTATTTAAGGATTTAAATTTTCTGCAAGCAAAAGAATCAAGAATAGTACTCGGAGCTGCTGTCATCGATGATATTCTAGGTTTAATTATCCTAGCAGTGGTCTCTAGCATAGCGACTACTGGTTCACTAGATATAGCTTCTATTAGCTTAATCAGCCTGAAAGCTATACTTTTCGTAGTGGTATCCATAATACTAGGGCTAGTACTTGCGAAAAGAACTATTAACCTAGTAGCCAAAAGAGCTAATGTGCCAGGAATGATGCTAAGCCTAATACTTCTAATCTGCTTTATGGGAGCTTATTTCGCTAGTCAATTCGGTTTAGCTAGTATAGTAGGCGCTTTCTGCATGGGCTTAATACTTGATGAGATTTATTTTAAAAACTTTAAGTCAGAGAAAACTGTCCATGACTATATACAGCCGATTTAGTAATTCCTAGTACAGATTTTATTCATTATAACTGGGCTTCATGTAGATATATCAGTACTGAGAGATCCTAGTGTTTTAGGTGCTGCATCCGTACTGTGCTTAGTCGCCATTATCTCTAAATTAATCTGCGGCTATGCTTTTCCTAAGACTGATAAAAACGAAAAATTAAAACGCTTAATCATCGGAGTGGGCATGATACCGAGAGGAGAGGTAGGGCTTATCTTCGCTTCAGTGGGTAAATCCATTGGTGTAGTTGAAGATAAACTCTATTCTATATCAGTGATAGTTGGCATTATAAGCACACTAATTACTCCACC
>DAISHM010000002.1:9757-19023 GCA_036822535.1 Candidatus Caenarcanales bacterium | reverse complement strand
GTTCAGCCATAAAATTGAATTAGTGTAAGGGTTTCATGGTAGTGAAAGCGATTACATCTCAGATAGAAGCCGCATCGGTTAAAAACATCGCCAAACGATCTATGCCCAAGCCCATGCCACCTGTAGGAGGTAAGCCAAATTCTAGCGCTGTAATGAAATCAGCATCAAATACATGTGCCTCTTCATTACCAGCTTCTTTCTGTTTAGCTTGCTCTAAGAATCTTTCACGCTGATCTCGAGGATCAGTAAGCTCAGAGAAGGCGTTAGCAGTCTCTCTACCATATATAAATAATTCAAATCTCTCTACGAAACCTTGTTTAGCTAGATCTGGGTTGCGATGTTTCTTCGCTAGAGGAGATATCTCTACGGGATAATCATAAATGAATGTAGGCTGTATTAAAGTAGCCTCTACATGCTTTTCAAAGGCATCATTTAAAGCAGTACCTGTTAAACGCTGACCAGTAATTTCTGCTACTGCGTCTTGCATAGAGATACGACGGAAAGGTTCTGCGAAACTGATTTCAGTGCCTTGGTAATTAAAATTTAAATTAGCTACTATTTTTAAACAGACTGCTCTTAAAAGGTTTTCTGTTAAGTCCATCATGCCAAAAACATCAGTATAAGCTTGGTAAAGTTCTATACTAGTAAACTCTGGATTATGTTTTATGCTGATACCTTCATTTCTAAATATGCGTCCAATTTCATAGACACGCTCAAAACCGCCCACTGAGAGTCTTTTCAGATGAAGCTCGGTCGCTATTCTTAAGTACATATCCATATCTAAAGCATTATGATGCGTGATGAAAGGTTTAGCTGCTGCTCCACCCTCTTCTGTACCTAAAATAGCGGTTTCTATATCAATATAGCCTTGTTCATTTAAAAAATTTCTGATTTCTTGAATCATTAAAGCCCTTTTCCTGAGCTTTTCTTTAGAATCTGGATTTACAATTAAATCTATATATCGCTGTCTGTATCTAGTTTCTACATCAGCTATGCCGAGTCTACGCTTTTTACCTTCGATAATTTCAGGTAAAGGCTGTAAGCTCTTCGCTAATAGAACTACTGATTCCACATCTAAGGTAAGTTCACCACGAGTAGTTCTACGAATTTGACCACTAGCACCGATATAATCCCCTTTATCAAAAAGATGAAAAAGAGTCTTTAATTCCTCTGAACGTGTATCTGCATCAGAGAAAAGCTGTAATTTACCATCCTCGTCATAAAGGTCTATAAACATCCAGTCGTTTCTTTGATTATGTACACGCCCGCAGACGGTGGCGGTGAAATTACTTTTTTCACCATCAGCTAAATCTTTAAATTTTTCTCGCAGTTCTGCTGAAGTATGAGATCGTGTAAAAGAGTAAGGATAAGGATTTATCCCCATCTCTTCAATTTTCTCTAGCTTACCTAATCTCTGTTCTCTTAGATTAGAGCTTTCCACACCTTCTTCTATCTTAACCATTATCTAAAGCTACTACTACACTAGGTTTACCCTTAACGATACCAATTCCAGTAACGACAAAAGCACCCATCATCGGCTCTAATTCAGGCGCTTCATCTAAGCCAGCTCTAAAAGGCTTGGCTAAAGTAACATTCGGTTCATAACCTAATGTACCAGGGCTGTCCTGCTCTGGATCTACTACGCCATCAATTAGCTCAACAGGCTCTTTAGTAAAAGGATTTATAATTTTTTTAGTGACCCCAAGCTCATCTAAGTCAAATGATGATTCTGGGATAATTCCACCAGTATCTACTGATGCGATTTGAATATTAGAAGCTAAAGCCTGTACAGAGGCTATAACTTGAGCGTTTTTCGCTTTATCCTGAGCTTCCATTAAATTAGGTATAGCTATAGTAGCGAGAATACCTATTATAATTACGACTACCATTAACTCGACGAGAGTCAAACCTTGTTCAGACCTTAAGTTTAATGATCGTTTATCAATTCTTAACATAGTCAAGTTAAAATCATAACACTATTGGGGGGCTTAAGTATCCATGTCGGGATATTATCTAGTTTTAGATTATGAAGATAATATATAAGTCATTCATTTGAGTGACTAGGCTAGACCTGTATTCGTGGGTATCTTGAGTAATATTAAGGTAAAAGGCACAGCAGCATATGAATTCAGAATCGATGGCAACTCTTGAGAAGATCAATTCTAGATTAGATGAGATCGAACTCGTTATAGAGAAAGGTTTTAAAGACATCGGCACACAGCTTAAAGAACATGCAAGGACTTTAACTTTTCTTTCACAGACACTACATAAGTCTGGACTGATCGGTAAAATACCTAATGCACAAGGTGCAGAGGGACAGGTAGATAGTCGCACTCAGTACGAGAAGATTAGAGAAGAACTCTATATCTCCATGAATATTGAGCTTAACGAGGAAAATAAAAAGAGTCCTATGGGCAAGGAAATAGATGAGTTTTTAACTAGAATGCGCCTCACTTTCCTTAAAAGTAGGTTGAATATAGCAGATGCTCCACCAGAGAAGCTTAGGCACATTATGACTAGTAAGTTTCCGAATGTGATGACGAATTTCGATAAAGTCGATCCGCAGGAAAAAGATCATATAAAGCAAATCAATGGTTTATTTACAGGTAATATTTACCAAGGTACTTATACTAAAGATCTTATTAAAAATTTATATAATATATTGCTTAACTGGAGCTAGCTTTACTAGCGGCTTCGGCGATTCGATTAAAAGAGAAGCTGGTTAAAAATATTAATAAGGCTGGGAAGAGAAGTAAGTAAGGGTCTGTC
Organism: Candidatus Caenarcanales bacterium; assembly: GCA_036822535.1. Classification (GTDB taxonomy): domain Bacteria; phylum Cyanobacteriota; class Vampirovibrionia; order LMEP-6097; family LMEP-6097; genus LMEP-6097. The sequence continues at coordinate 16,254 of DAISHM010000002.1, read as the reverse complement.
CTTAGGTATTGAAAGGCATCTCCAGCTAGAGTCCCGCAGCTGGTATTGGGTGCTGCTAAGCCTAGACCTATGAAACTTAGTGTGCTTTCAGAGAGTATTGCCCTGGGTAAAGTGAACCCCAGAGAAACTAGTATTAACGTAGAGACATTTGGTAATAAGTGCTTCAATATAATCTGGCTATGATTTAGTCCGATTAATCGTGCTGATAAAATAAATTCTTCTTGTTTAAGTTTTAAAAGCTCAGCCCTAGTTATACGTGCGATTTCCATCCAGTTTATACACGCAAGTCCAATAACTATAGACATAGTAGAGCGAGAAAAACATAAGCCAATAATACTTAAAATCAAAAGGTCTGGCAGTGAATAAATTAAATCGATAAATTTTAAAATGAAATAATCACACTTCCCGCCTATATAAGCAGCTAGAACTGCAAGGCAGACACCTATCACTAAGGCCATAAATGCAGTTAAGAAAGCTATCATTAGACTAGTTTGGGCTCCTAAAATTAGACGAGTAAAAAGGTCTCTACCTAAAGCATCTGTACCAGCTAAATAAATTCCATTTGGCGGGCAAAGGATTTTAGAGCTGTCAATATAATACGGATCATGTGGAAAAACTTGAGGGAATTGTCCATAGATGAGCGAAATACTAGAAATAATTAACAGAAAAGCTATAGAAAAAATTAGCATTATTTTTACCTCAGCTCTAATTCAAGCTCTGCTGGTAGCTTAAAATGTGTCTTTTCTTCTACTACATTTAAAATTTCTATTATTGAAGATCTTTTATATTCACTAGCCTCAAAGTCTTTTGAATTCTGATAAGAAGGATCTGCAAGTAATTTAGAAATTAAAATATCTACTAAACTCTCTGGGGCAGAAGCTCCAGAGCTAATCCCGACCACTTTATTCTCTAAGTCTGGAATACTTACAAGCGGGTCAAATTCCTTAGGATTAGGAACTAGATTGGCATTGATACCATGTTTCTGAGCCAATTCTAAAAGCCTTAAAGTATTGGAAGAATTTTCACTGCCTATAATTAAAATGTGCTGACAGAGCTTTATTAATTCTTTCACAGCATCCTGTCTGTTTTGTGTCGCATAACAAATATCATCAGCTTTAGGAAACTCAATCCTAGTGAAGTTTTCCTTCAGAGATTCTACTATAGCTTTAGTATCGTCTAAAGAAAGAGTGGTCTGGGTAGCTAAAACGATCTCAGTCTCAGGGTTTAACTCTTTCACCAATTCATTTACATCATCTAGGCTCTCCACTAAAAAGATTTCGTCTTTAGCGTAACCCATGGCTCCGACTACTTCCTGATGGCCTCTGTGTCCTATATATATAATTTTTTTATTTGCTTGAACTGCTTTTAAAATCTCTTTATGAACTTTAGTGACTAAGGGGCATACAGCGTCAATAAAGCTGATACCACGCTGCTTTGCTGCTTCGATTACCGCAGGATCAGTACCATGAGCGGAGAAGATTAATTTAGCTGAGTCTGGTACTTCATCTAAGCTCTCAATAAAAACTACTCCTCTATTATTAAAATCATTGACTACATGGTGGTTATGGACTATCTCGTGTCTGACATAAATCGGTGCAGGATAGAGTTTTAAGGCTAAGTCTACGATTTCTATAGCTCTATCTACACCAGCACAGAAACCTCTAGGATTAGCTAAAATTATTTTTTTTTGTCTTGCCACAAGCATAAATATTACAATAGGAAAGTGTCTCTTACCAATTTTATTACGATGCCAGATTTAATTCCTTTTCAAAGCATACTGTTTAAGATACTTCCACTTTATCTAATCATTTTAATTGGTTATGTAGCAGGTAGATTTTTAGAAATAGAACGTAAAAGCATTGCCTTAATGATTATGTATGTAGTCGCTCCTATAGTGTTTTTTAATGGGATAATTAAGGATAGGGTTCCTTTATCTAGTTTAAATATAGCTCTAGTAGTTTTTCTTATTTGTTCCATATTAGCTCTTCTTGCTCTCGGAGTGGGTTCTTTACTGTGGAAGAACTTTAATAAAAATCTATTAGCTCTCTGTGCGAGTTCTGGCAATATGGGCTACTTTGGTTTACCGGTAGGTCTTGCGATATTCGGTGAAAAAGCTTTAGGAACTTTAATTATGGGTATGCTTGGTATTATCATTTTTCAAAACTCCGCAGGCTTCTTTATCGCAGCTAATGGTAAACATAGTTTTAATAAAAGCCTAAAGAAAACATTATTAGTACCTAATCTCTATGCCGTTGCGCTCGCTTTCTGGTTACGGAATTACATAGATTTAAATAATCTGAGTGATTTTTCTAAAGGGGTATTTAAGCTAACTGATAATTTTACTGGTGCTTATAGTATACTTGGTATGCTGATAGTCGGTCTAGGATTGGCTCAGATCAATAAAATAAAATTAGATAAAGATACTGGTATATTTTTAGTCCTATCTTTATTTTCCAAATTTATTCTTTTTCCTGCACTGACCTATGCTTTTATAATTTTAGATCAGCAGTGTTTTCATCTATTTAATCAGCTAACCTATAAGATTTTAATGCTTTTATCTCTATCTCCTATTCCAGCAAACGCTATAGTCATCGCTTCTAGCCTGAAACTAAACACAGATAAAATTTCTATAGCTGTAATGATCAGTAATATAGCGGCTTTATTCTTAATACCCTATCTGTTAACGCTTTGGTATTAAAAGATCTTCATTACAGACTATTAGGCTGCCTTAGTCGTTATAACCTTCAGCGATCATTGAGACTTTTAATTTTTTCACAGCCTCTTTAATCATGTGCGATACACGTGATGGTGTCACGCCAAGCTTCTCTGCGACTTCGTTTCCTGAATAGTTTTCATAGAATCGCATATTGATGACTTGCTTTAAATTATCAGGTAGCTTATTAATTGATTTCTGTAAGCTCTGTTTAATGGCTAAAAGCTCTAATCTATCTAAGTGATCTTGGCTATCAGAGGCAGGAGAGAAGCCTAAATCCTCCTCCATGCTCTCTACAGACATAATTACTTCGAATACTGCTTTTTTAGCGTCATCTAGAGTCTTAATTTCTATAGTCTCTGTTTCGTCATATTCACGCTTAAGCTTACTAGCTTCGATGTCTTCCATGCTAGGAGCTGTTCTTTTTACTCCATACCAAGACTGTCTTTTTCTCAATTCATCCGTGATAGCCCATTTCACTGATTGAGCTATGTAGCTAGAGTTATACTTAGTGTCTTTCTTGGCACGAGCCTGTTCTATTAGGTTATTCACTGCGATTAAGCCAGTATTTACTAGCTCATCGAAAGAAAAAATGTTTTGATATCTTTTAGAACTGTACTCTTTCCTCGCTATCATCTCTACAAGCGGCATAAATTTAGCGATATCTGCACCTCTAGTGGTGGTCTCAGAGGTAATTTCAAGTGATTTAATATCTGTTCGGCTGTCTGACATCGCTAAAAGTATTTCAGGGAATAAATACTTACTATTTATACCACAAATGTTTAAAGGCTTATTTATATCTACAAATTGCTATAATCTACCTAGTGAGAGCAATTATTTTATCTGCTGGAAAATCATCTAGGCTAAAAGAATTAACTAAAAACTTACCTAAAGCTTGCCTTAGTATAAATGAAAAAGATTCTATACTGTCAAGAATGCTAAAAATTCTGGATCGTAAGGGCTTTGATGAAGCATTGATAGTAGTCGGTTACGCAGCAGAAGCAGTAAAAGAGTTTGCGTTAAATATATCTAAAGATCTTAAAGATTTGAAGATTTCCTTTATTGATAATGATGATTTTGAAAACAAGGACAATATATATTCAGTACATCTAATTAGCAGTCTTTTAGATAATCAGACTTTAGTATTTAATTCAGATATAGTTTTTGATGAAAGAATTTTAGATATAGCTGTAAAAAGATTGAAGAATGCTAAAAGCTTTTTAATGATTGATGATAGTAAGTCACTTGTAGACGAAGACATGAAGGTTATAGTGAAAAATAAAAGAATAGAACAGATTAGTAAAGGCTTAGATAATGCCTCTTCGCAGGGCGAATACATAGGTATTATGCATATAAATGAATCAGATAGAGCTATTTATGCAAATATGCTTAAAGAATTAATTGAAGCAGCGGATCTAAAGAGACATTATGAGTACGCTCTTAATAAAGTTCTAGATAAAATTGATCTAGTAGCTGAATCTACCCAAGCTTATGAATGGACAGAGATAGATACCCTAGAAGATCTAGAGAAAGCTAGAGGGCTAGAATGCGTAAATTCAGTATCCCTGACTCAGTAAAGTTTTTTGTGTCTAGCTCTAAGCTTAGTGCGGAGCTAATTAGAATACTGCATTCTACGAAAAGAGAAGCTTCACTAGATGCTCAGGAAATCCCATCTGCTTTATTGATTAGTGCTGATAACGCTTTTAAAGCCCTAGGTGAAGCTGTTTTCTTAGAGTGTACCAAAGCTGGTATAAATTTAAGCCTAGAGTTAAATCCACTGATAAGTAAGGATCTCATTTATAATCCAATCTCTGAACGTTATTTAAAAGATAAATCTCCGATAATCGCTGTGGGTGGTGGAAAAATACTGGATTATGCTAAATATCTAGCTTTTAAGACAGGGCGTATATTCATTTCTATCCCGAGTATAGCTTCTCATGATGGTATTTTTTCTCCGATATCAGTAATCTCTGGTTTTAGTTTAGGTAGTAAAATGCCAGAGCATTTATTAATTTGTTTAGATACTTTAAAGCGGGCAGCTATCCTTAATATACAAGCTGGAATTGGAGATTTAATCGCTAATATCACAGCTCTAAATGATTTTTATTTAAGTAATTATATAAATGCTGAAAGTTTAGATCCAGAGGCTATAAATCTTTCTCTGACTGGATCTTTAGAGCTAATTGAATTTATTTTAGAAAACAGAATAAATGATACTAAAGATCAATCACTGCAAGACTTTCTGCATAGCGAAGACTTCTTAAAACAATTCATACGCTCTTTAGTTCTCTCTGGCATGGCAATGCATAAGGCTAATAGCTCTAGACCTTGTTCAGGGAGCGAACATTTAATTTCTCATGCCATAGATGCTATATATGGTCACGCAAATAAAGCTGCACACGGTTTACAGGTAGCAGTAGCGAGTTATTACGTCTATCCAAGGCAGTTAGAGATACTTCAGAAATTTAAAATTAAGCCTAGCGCTGAAATTGATTTAGATGACCTTTTCGATAAATGTCAGTTACCTAAATTTTTCTCAGACATAGCTATATCAGAGGAAGAGCTAGAGTACGTACTAAAACTGGCTCCAAAAACAAGATCCAACAAATTTAGTATTCTGTCTGAATCAGCTGATATAGACCTCGCACTCCAAAGCCTGTAGCACCTTTATAGGAAAGCAATCCATCATTCTCAATGAAAGCCACTCCTGCGATGTCTAGGTGCACCCATTTAGAATCTTTAGGGATAAAATTACTTAGAAAATGACCAGCTATGATAGCATCTGGTCTAGAACTACAGTGTGCTAAATCCGCGATGTCTGAATCAACTTTCTTCTTATATTCATCTAGTAATGGTACTAACCATAGTTTCTCTCTAGCTGAACCAAACGCTGCTTGGACAGCATTAAAGAAAGTTTCATCATTAGTCATAGCACCAGCAGCGGCTTCACCTAAAGTAGCTACCATAGAACCAGTTAGAGTGGCTAAATCTATGACATGACTCGGTTTAGATTTTAATTTAGATAAATAACTTAAAGCATCTGCTAAGACTAATCTACCTTCTGCATCAGTATCTACGACTTCTACAGTCTTACCATTTAGTGCTTTTAGAACATCACCAGGCTTATAGCTCGCTCCACCGAAGGCATTCTCCGCAAGAGCCATAACACCAGTTAGTTTATGTTTGATTTTCTTTCTTTCATTTAGGCTTAATTCTGCAATTAAATGAAATAGAGAAAGTACAGTCGCAGCCCCAGACATATCAGATTTCATATCTAGCATGTAATTATTAGGCTTAAGGCATAGACCTCCAGTATCAAAGCTAATCCCTTTGCCGACTATAGCTAAGTGAGATTCTTTAGATTTTTCATTTACTATGTTCTCTGGGGTATACTCCAGGATTACTAAGCGAGGATGAGATTCGGGATCTCCATTAATAAAGCTTTCTGCACCTACTGCCATTAGGCAGCCCATACCCATTTTTTTAGCCTCGTTTGCAGAAATCACTTTAATACTCATTCCTGGACATTTTTTTACTATAGATTCTGCTAAAGACTCTAGGTAGGCAGGATTTACTTCATCTGCATTAGCAGAAATAATGTCACGGCAAAAATTTACTGAATTTAAAATCTTATCTAAGTGCGAAAATTTAGCTTGATTAATAAGCTTTATTTTAGTTAAGCACTGGGCTTTATCTTTAGTTTTATATTTATTAAATTTATAAGCCTTAAGTAAAATAGTCTCATAGACTAGTGTTTGCTGTTCTTTAGATAAAGAAGAACCTA
>DAISHM010000002.1:0-9747 GCA_036822535.1 Candidatus Caenarcanales bacterium | reverse complement strand
TTTAAATCCAATTCACTCCAGATAAATTCTGAGACTCTTTTAGTGAGCTCATAGTCTGAGATTTTTTCTGGATTGGGGATGAAAATTTCTATAAGTCTTTTATCTGCATGAATTAAAAATGCCTTATCTCGCCACAGTTCAGAGCTAGACTTAGATTTAGACACTATTTTAACTAAAAAATTTTTCATCTATTTATCCATAATATCACCCTAAGTATCTCCTGAAAATTACTATAAACAGCATAATGAGGACATAATCAAAGCATAATCTTTTTCACTTATACATAAAGTGATATGCGACCAAATAACTACGAACATAAAGATCCAATCATAGAGTATTTATTCAAAAATAAATCAGATGAAGAGTGTTTCAGCTCCTTCGTTACTGATGATGTAGATAATCGAATAGGTTATTTAAATTTAGCTAATAATCAGAAAGTTGCTTGTTATCAGGCTGCGACTAAATCACCAGTTATAGAAGTAGAAGTCAATGGCTATCAGGTAATTTATATAAAAAATTATAAAAATAACTTAGCCTGTAGAAAAGTTTTATTAGATAATGGCAAGCTTCTCACTTATATTTATAACGATAAGTTTGAGATTATTGAAATGATTGAAGAGGAATACTAGAGTGATTTCTCTTTAAAGCCCCATTCTTTTTAGTAGTGCATTTTCGTCTGGCTCTCTACCCATAAAGGATTTAAATAAATTCATAGGTGAATCACTGTCACCTTTCTCTAGGATGCTTCTCCTGTATTCCATTCCTACTTTAGGATTGAGTATACCCTCGTTCTCAAAGCGACTAAAAGCATCTGCTTCTAAAATTTCCGCCCACTTATAACTATAATAACCAGCGGCATAGCCACCAGCAAATATATGTGAAAAAGAATTCGGGAAGCATACTAAATCTGTAGGATCGATAAGACCGTATTCCCTGGCTATTTTTAGATATGTCACATTAGGTGGCTCACTTAGTGTAGGTTCTTTATGCATGTAAATTGCCAAATCAAACAGTGCAAATTCTAATTGCCTTAGACAAGCAAGACCTTCATTAAAATTACGAGCAGCAAGCATTTTACCTAGTAGGTCGTCTGGAATCGGTGCTCCTGTCTCATAGTGCTTCGCAAAAGTTCTAAGTGAATCTTTATGCCAAACAAAATTCTCATTTAATTGACTCGGTAATTCGACAAAATCCCATTCTACATTAGTTCCAGCCATTGGCGATAATTCGACTTTGCTCAAAAGGTGGTGTAAAGCATGACCAAATTCATGAAATAAAGTTACAACTTCTAGATGTGTAAGTAGGGAAGGGCTGTAGCTCGGTTCATAAAGAGGTTTAGTTAGATTACAGACTAAAGCACATTGTGGATTAGTTCTCGGGCGTGATGGATGGATAGCTGCATCTAGAAGAGGCATTACCCAAGCGCCACTGCGTTTAGTCTCGCGAGGGTATAAATCCATGTAAAAAGTACCAATTATCCCTTCTGATTCTTTATCGATTAAGTGATAAACACTTACATCTTCATGCCAAGTCTCAATATCATTTACTTTTTTAAAGTCAATTAGGAAAAGCGTTCTAGCTAGATTGAACATTCCTTCGAGAGTAGCATTAAGCTCAAAATAAGGCTTAGTCAGGTTAGTATCAAAATCGTATTTAGCTTTTCTGAGTTTTTCACCTAAATATGCGGTATCCCACGGCAGAATAATATCTGGATTGTTTTCAGTGTTTTGATAATTAATAGATTTCTGAAACTCGACTAATTCCTGATACTCTTTTTCAGCTAGAGGTCTAGCCTTCTCTGCTAACCTAGTGAGAAAATCCTTTACCATTACTGGACTCTCAGCCATTTTAGTCTCTAAAGATAAATCAGCATAGCTTTTAAAGCCTAAGAGTTTGGCTTTACGTGCTTTAGCTGCAAATATTTCTAATATTAGTGGTTCATTATCTAAAGGCGCACCTTTTTTATTTTTCTTACCAGCACTAGCTCTAGTCAGATACTCTATATGCAAAAGTTTTCTTAAATCGCCTCTGTCAGAGAACTTCATAAAAGGACCATAAGAGGGATAGTCTAAATTAACTACCCAAGCAGACTCTAACCCCATTTCTTTAGCTTTTAAAGCTGCTGCGTTAATTAGATCTTCTGGTAAGCCTGCTAAACCTGCTTGGCTACGGATAATCAAATCATATTTGCTATCAACTACATTATTAGAAAATTTTTGAGTTAGCTGAGATAATTTTAAGTTAAGTTCTTTAAACTCTTCTTTCTCAGCACCTTCTAGCTCTGCTCCAGAAAGTTTGAAATCCTTTAAAGTATTTTCTAAATATCTTTTTCTTTCACCTTCTAGCTTCTGGGCATCTTCACTTTTAGCGTAATTTTTAATTAGTTCATAAACTCGAGGGTCTAGTGAGTAGTTATTATAAAATTCCACCATCAGTGGTCTTGCACGCTCAGCCTCATCTCTAAATTCATCAGTGCCATTTAATGAAAGAATGTTTTCTACTGGAGTCCAGACTTTATCCACCATATCTTCTAAATCTATCAGTGGATACATCACAGTATCGAAGCTTAGTTCCCCTTGGTATGAGAGTATCTCCTCTAGTTTGGCTTGAGCGAGTTTAGTAATTTCTATAGTGGCGGGGTAAATATGTTCTGGTTTAATATTCTGATATTTAACGAATTCAGAATTGCTTAGTAAAGGATTAGCTAATTGGGCTGTCATAAAATTAATGCTAAAATCATATACCCTGAGCTTAAAACATGCAAACTATTGATCTTAATGAGTTAAAAATCAAGCTTGATGAAATCGAGCAGAAAGCAGAGCTAGACTGTAAGGAAAATTTGCAGCTAAAGAATGCAAACCAAATTAAAGCTAAATATTTAGGTAATAAAAGTGAGATCAGCGAGCTTAAAGTCTATATGAAAGATCTTAAGCCAGAAGATAAGCCTGCTTTAGGTAAGCTAATTAATGAAGCTCAAGCCCGCTTAGAGAAAGTCTTTTCTGCTCGCTTAGAGGCTTTAAAAGCAGAAGAGATAATATCTAAGCTTGAATCTGAGAAGATTGATATTAGTCTACCTTCTAAAAAAGGGACTCTAGGAAACCTGCATCCTTTAAATGAAGTCACTAAAGATATTACTAATATATTTAAAAAACTAGGCTTTAAATTGGTAGATGGTCCAGAACTAGAGAACACTTATTATAATTTCACGGCTTTGAATACGGGAGAAGATCATCCCGCGAGAGATGAGCAGGATACTTTCTACACCGCACTTTCCACGGATATTTTACTAAGAAGTCATACCTCTTCGATACAGATTAGAGCTATGGAAAAGCTAAAACCACCTTTTAAAATTATTGGTCACGGCAGGGTCTATAGAAATGAAGAGGTAAATGCTAGAAAAATGCCTTTTTTCCATCAATTGGAAATTATGTTAATAGATGAAAATGTTAATTTTGGTCATATGAAATGGTTTCTAAATGAGTTTCTTAGAGAGTTCTTTGGAAAAGATGTGAAAACTAGACTTAGACCTGACTATATCCCATTTACCGAACCTAGTGCAGAATTAGATGCTGAGTGCGTCTTCTGTAATGGAAAGGGCTGTAATACCTGTGGGGGGCGTGGATGGCTTGAACTAATGGGTTGTGGTATGGTGGATCCAAATGTATTGGAGATGGCCGGCATAGACTCTAAGAAATTCTCGGGCTTCGCTGCTGGATTGGGTTTGGAAAGATTCACTATGTTAAAGCATAAGATTAATGATATTAGGCTTTTATTTAGTGGTGATCAGCGACTTTATAAGTAGAGTAACTACCCTAGATTACTCCTTACAAATGTGTGGTATTATTTCTGTATGAGCATAGAACTTTTATCACCTAAACAAAAAGAAACTGCTGAGACTATATTTAAACTCACTAATAAAGAGCATTTCCCGCCTACTTTAGATGAAATAGCTGCTGAGATGGGTATTACTAAAGGAACTTTACAGTATCATATCTCGGCTCTAAAGAAAAAGAATATTATTACTTGGAATCAAGGCTCTGCTCGTTCTATAAGGATCGTAGATGATGCTTCTTATGAATATTGTAAGTCTAAGTACGGGACAGACTTTCATAAGGCTTCTGAAACTAGATTAGCGCTAAGCTCAGAATTTACTGTAGAAAAAGAGAGTATACCTATACTAGGACAGATTACGGCTGGCTTGCCTTTAGAGATTACTAATCAGGCAGAGGAATATTTAGAATTAGATTCATTCTTTCCATTAGGTTGCTATGCACTTAGAGTAAAAGGTGAAAGTATGATAGATGCTTTAATTAATGATGGTGACATAGTTTTAATAGAACCTCGAAAGATTGCCCATAATGGTGAAATAGTAGTAGCTCTTATTAATCAAGAATCTAGTACTCTAAAACGCTTTTATAAACAGAAAGATGGCAGAATTATGCTAAAGCCCGAGAATCCTTACATGGAACCGATTTACTTAGATCCTACTGATACGCTAGATATACAGGGAGTCGTCAAGGGAGTGCTCAGAAAGCTATAGTATTTACCATGTGGCAGCTTTTCGATATAGCTTACGTTATTCCAGCGAGTGTTTTCCTTGCTTCTTGGTTAGCAGATTTTTTAAAAGCTCAGTACACTATTGACGCTAAAGTTAGCATAATAGTTAGTGGAGCCTTTTTAGGTATAGTGCTTACTGTATTTAAAATTAAGAAATTTGTGGATAGGGAGAATGCGAAAATTAAAGCTAAAAGCATTCAGGAGAATTCTTTAGAGCCTTAGGCATTTATGCTAAAATCCGATTTGATATGACTACTACTATTAATGCGACTGAAGGAAAAGTTATACAGGTAATAGGCCCTGTAATTGATGTTGAGTTTGAAAGCGGACATCTGCCTGAAATATATAATGCTCTGAAGATAGAGGGTACTAATGCTCAGGGAGAGCAGGTCAGCGTAACGGTAGAAGTACAGCTTTTACTAGGAGATAATCGCGTTAGGACTATCTCTATGAATGCGACTGAAGGACTTTCTAGAGGCATGAAGGTTATAGATACTGGTAAGCCGATTAATGTTCCAGTTGGTGCTGCTACTTTAGGTAGAATTTTTAATGTTTTAGGTGAGCCTGTAGATGAATTAGGTCCAGTGAATACTTCTGAATCTTTATCTATACACAGACAGCCGCCAGCTTTATCTGAGCAAGCAACTAAGGTAGAAATATTTGAAACTGGTATTAAAGTTATAGATCTTTTAGAGCCTTATGTTAAAGGTGGAAAGATAGGTTTATTCGGTGGAGCGGGTGTCGGTAAGACAGTTTTAATTATGGAATTAATTAATAACGTCGCTAAAGCTCACGATGGTATTTCTGTATTTTCTGGGGTAGGCGAGAGAACTCGTGAAGGTAATGATCTTTACCATGAAATGAAAGACTCTGGTGTATTAGAAAAAGTAGCTTTAGTTTATGGTCAGATGAATGAGCCTCCAGGAGCGAGAATGAGAGTAGCTCTTACTGGTCTTACTATGGCTGAGTACTTTAGAGATAAAGAGCAGAAAGATACTTTACTTTTCGTAGATAATATATTTAGATTTACTCAAGCAGGTTCTGAAGTATCTGCTCTTTTAGGGCGTATGCCTTCTGCGGTAGGTTATCAGCCTACTCTTGCTAATGAAATGGGGCAGTTACAGGAGAGAATTACCTCAACGGAGAATGGTTCTATTACCTCTGTTCAAGCAGTTTATGTACCAGCGGATGACCTTACTGACCCAGCACCTGCGACTACTTTCTCGCACTTAGATGCGACTACCGTTTTAAATAGATCTATTGCCGAGTTAGGTATTTACCCAGCAGTTGATCCTTTAGATTCTACTTCTACGGCACTGAAAGAATCTATAGTTGGAGCTGAGCATTACCAAGTAGCTAGAGGCGTTCAAGCGATATTGCAGAGATATAAGGAATTACAGGATATTATCGCAATTCTAGGTATGGATGAGCTTTCTGAGGAAGATAGACTAGTAGTAGCTAGAGCCAGAAAAGTACAGAAATTCCTGTCCCAGCCTTTCTTTGTAGCGGAAGTCTTTACTGGTATGTCTGGTAAATATGTTAAGTTAGAAGATACTATTAGAAGCTTTAAAGAAATTCTAGAAGGTAAGCATGACGAGCTTCCAGAGCAGGCTTTCTATATGGTAGGTTCTATTGAAGAAGCTATAGAAAAAGCTAAGACTTTAGCTTAACCGCCGTATTCGCTAGAGGACTCTTGTTTAAAGCGTGGTGGTAAATTAAATACTTTATCTCTATAAGCAAGAGAGATCTGATCTACTACATCCCTCACAGAGAGCATATAACGCACGAAACCATTTTTCTTTATGGGTATGTGTCTGTATGAACCATCTGACATGTGATTTAATGCAAAAGCAATAGGATCGTCTTCAGATAGGGTTTGTGGGTTTCTGGTCATAAAGTCTTTTACATTAGAATTTTTCATGTCTACGTCTTTAGAAACCACACGACGTAAAACATCTCTTTCTGTAAATATTCCTACTAGCTCGCCGTGCTCATTAGTAACCCCGACGCAGCCCTTATTATTATCTGCCATAAAACCAATCGCAGACTTCAATGTAGTCATTTCAGAAACAGTGTGAATATAATCTAGGTTTAGAATCTTAATCGGATCATTAATATCTATAGCCGCAGAAATATTAGACGGAATATTGGAACTCGCATTTTCGCCTAGTATCATTAACTCTTCTTCTATGTAATCAGACACCATAAATTTATCTTACCCAGATTTTTCAATAAATATTAAGAAATCACTAAGAAAAAGCCTTAGTTTAAAAGAATTTAATGTGGAATAATAGTTAATATGGAGACCGCTTATATAGTAGATTTGGTGAGAACCCCTATGGGTTGAGGGAAGGCTGGGGCTTCTCTATCTAGTTTTCATCCCGTTGATTTAGGTGCAGCACCAGTAAAGGCTTTAATTGAAAGGAATAAACTAAAAGCAGAGTGCATAGATGATTTAATTTATGGTTGTGTAACTCCTATTGCTGAGCAGAGTATGAATATCGCGAGATTAATATCCTTGATCGCTCTCTCGGAGAATGTTCCGGGTATTCAAATCAATCGTATGTGTAGTTCTGGTTTGCAGGCGGTAGATTTCGCTATTCAGGGAGTAAAGGCTGCTGATTATGACTTAGTTATCGCTGGTGGAGTAGAGCATATGGGCAGAGTGCCGATGGGTATGGATTCTTTGCCATTACCAAGTTCTGCTAATCAGGGTTCTAGCTTAGCTGATTCATATTTAGCGAAATATCCAGTAAAAAGCATGGGAGACTCAGCAGAGTTAATTGCTGAGAAATGGGGCGTTAGCCGTAGGGAATTAGATAGCTTTAGTGCAGAATCACACAAAAAAGCTCATAGAGCAGCTTCTAGTGGTTATTTTAACAATGAAATAATCGGAGTGATGACTAGAGATCTTGGTTTAGTGAGTGCTGATGAGGGTATTCGTGCTGAAATTGATTTAGATAAAATGGCTTTATTGCCGACTCCTTTTAAAGATGGAGGGTTAATTAGTCCAGGAAATGCTAGCCAAATAACCGATGGTGCAGCAGCGGTACTTATAGCTAGTGAAGCTGCACTTAAGAAATATAATTTAAAGCCTCGTGCTCGTATTCTAAAAACTTATGTCTGTGGTAGTGATCCAGTAATGCAGCTTACAGGCCCAATCCCCGCAGTGAGAGAGCTTTTCAAAAAAACTGGGCTTAGTACGGCAGATATGGATTTAATAGAAGTTAATGAGGCATTTGCTTCTGTGGTTTTAGCCTGTGTCAAAGAATTAGATATCCCTTTAGATAAGCTAAATGTAAACGGTGGTGCTATAGCCTTAGGTCATCCACTAGGATGTTCTGGTGCACGTATACTCTGTACTTTAGTAAATGAGCTAGAAAGACGCAAGCTGAAAAGAGGTCTAATTACCATGTGTGTAGGCTTCGGACAGGGCATAGCTAGTGTGGTGGAGTTGGTTTAGAATTAGTTTGCTTTGCATATCAGCAGGAGTTCTCTTATACCATATTTAAGTCTAACTTAAATATGGTATAATACTTAAGTGTATATAAAAAGGCTTTTAACTCCTTTTATTAAAAAACTACTAGAGCAATTTCCAGCGATTTTGCTCTCTGGGGCGAGGCAGAGCGGAAAATCTACACTTTTAAGAAAAAACTTTCCAAATTACACATATGTAACTTTAGATGACATACAAGCGAGGGATACAGCGACAAGAGATCCCAAAGCATTTTTAAATTTCTATAAACCACCTTTAATTATTGATGAGATACAGAACGCTCCAGATCTACTTTCCTACATAAAGATCGAAATAGATAATAACAGAAAAAGGAAAGGGCAATATATTTTAACTGGTTCTCAAAAGTTTACTTTAGTGGCAGATATTCATGAAAGCCTTGCTGGTAGGTTAGGGATGGCTACTCTTACGCCAATAGCAATAGAAGAACTTCGCAAGAAAACAATCTTAACGTGGATAGATTATTCTTTACGTGGATTGTACCCAGAGTTAGTCGCTGATGCAAAATTGGAATCCAAGCTTTGGTATTCAGCATATATTGAATCCCTGCTCAATAAAGATATACGTGATAATTTAAAAAAAGAGCATCTCGGCACTTATGATCGTTTTATTAAGTTACTTGCGGCGAGATGCTCTCAAGAGCTTAAGTATCAAGACTTAGCAAAGGAACTAGGGGTGAGCAGTCTTACTATTCAGTCTTGGATTGGTTTACTGGAGCGTAGCCAAATTATTTTTTTATTGCAGCCCTATTATAAGAATTTGGGAAAAAGGATCGTTAAAAGTCCTAAGTTATATTTTTAAGATACTGGCTTGGTGAGCTATTTATCTGGAAATACAACAAAGGAAATTATTGAAAATGGTCCTATGGCGGGAGCTTTATTTGAAAATTTTGTAATATCTGAAATCTATAAGTCTTTTTCTAATCGTGGCATCAAGCCTCCTCTGTATCATTTTCGTGATAGTCAAGGCGTGGAAGTAGATTTAGTATTAGAGCATGAAAATAAATATCTTTTGCTTGAACTCAAGATGACTATGACTCCTAAAAAGGATCACGCTTCAGGATTAGAAAAGGTGAATAAATTATTTCCCACTGCTAGATCTATAGTTCTCTGTAATGTAATGAATAAGACTCTTTTAAGCATTGATACTGTGGCGATTCCCTGGCTTGATATTTTTGAGATATTGGGTGAATTTACTCAATCCTAACTCAAAAGCTTAAAATACATTTTAGAAATAGTAGAAAGCAATCTATCTAAATCCATCTCTATGCGACTTGGATTACTTAAATTTAACCACTCTTCAGCAGTACTTTCTATCATCCCTGAAATCGCCACTGCCGCTATTTTAGAATCTACGTGTTTCTGTAAGGGGCTTCTGTCTATAATCCTTTCTGTACGCTCGATTAAGCGTAAACGGATATTATAATATTTCTCTGCGAATTGCGGATCTAGGGAAGCTAATTCTCGACTGAGACGAATAATGTCATAATTACGCTTAAAACTCTCTAAAATAGCTGCAATATCTTTTCTTAAAGCTCTATAGGTACTTAAACCCTCTTTATACTCAGCTTCTATATCTACTCCACCCTGAAATGCAGTGTATAAATCATCTTCTACTTGCTCTAGGAGACGATAAAAAACATCTTTTTTATCAGAGAAATAAAGATAGAAAGTGCC
>DAISHM010000001.1:0-27817 GCA_036822535.1 Candidatus Caenarcanales bacterium | reverse complement strand
TACAGTGGATAAGGTTCTCAGGCAGGCTGTCTTTAGTTCAAAATTTAAAATCTCATCACTAAGATCATTATACTCATCTCTTACTCGCATGATATAGCCCTTAGTCGAATCTATCATTAAAGCTGATTCACGAGTTTCATACTCACTTAAAAGCTGACTTAAAGCCGATCTTACCGTATTCGTATCTGTACCTATGCGCTCTGCGATCTGTTTAGAGCTTATAGGCTCAGTAGTTAGAAATAAGATCGCTTCTACTTTATTTTTCAGGTTCATATAACCAAAGCTCTCCGTAAAAATCTTGCTGTATAATCCTTATTTCATTCTCGTGTGACAGGAAAAGCACTGATAGAAAGGCATTCGACCATGAGTGTAAAAAATCTTTCAGGCGTGAGAATTTTATACCATTACCATTTACTAAATATTCTTTTAGGTAAGCCTTACTTTTATTAATCGCTTCTTCGATATTCTCTGCATGAGTGAGTTCTAACATGTCATCAGACTCGATTTCTGGCTCTACAAAAATATCCAGATCCATGAATTGGCTAAAATCTAAATGTCTGCGTTTACGCTTCTCATCTTCTTCCTGAGCGTCTTTTAGCGCTTTTAGTAAATCTTCTAATTTAATAGGACGGTAGCGTGTTTTTTTACTGAGATTTTTTCTGACTATTGCTGTGTCTAGTACACCTAAGTCTATTTCTTGTAGATTAAAGTCCATTAATTCCTGTTCTAGAAGATAATCTGAGTCATCTTCTTTGCCTATATTTAAAGCAGATGCTGCTTGCATAGAGAGAATATCGCTTTTCATTCTTAGTAAGGTAGATGCAAAGAAGATGGCCTTGCCTGCTTCTTTTAAATTATGGCTAATAGAGTTTTGTATACGACTCAAATACTTTTCTGTAACTAGCTCTAAATCTAAATCCCATGGATCGATTTCGCCATTCTGAGCCATTTCCACTAGTATTTCTAGACTAGGTTCGTTTGCACTTAGTTCCCAAAGCCTGTCATGAGTGCCTCGCTGAACTCCAATTTCTTTATCATTAGTGTCTATGCTACTAATTCTTTTTCCTCTTTTTGGATATTTTGTATGCCTATTACCGTACTAAATCCTTTTTTATTTAATGAGACACCTATCGCTCTGTCAGACTTTTCTAGCATAGGTCTTCTATGACTAACTACTAAAAACTGTGTATCTTTAGCGTTACTCTGAATTTTCTCAGCTAGTCTATCTACGTTTACGCCATCTAGAGCTGAATCTACTTCGTCGAAAGCGTAGAAAGGAGCTGGATTGCACTGCTGTAGAGCAAATAAGAAGCTAAGAGCTGTAAGTGATTTTTCTCCACCACTCATAGCCTCTAAACGCTGCATTTTTTTACCACGAGGCTGTGCTTTTATAATCAGACCGCCATTGAAAATTTCTTCTGGATCTTCTAGGATAAGCTGTCCCTGACCGAAGGATAAATTAGCGAATATATCCATAAAATAGCCATTAATCTCTTCAAAATTAGCTTTAAACGCAGTCAATTTCTGTTCTTTATAGCTATCTGCTTTATTAATGAGCATAGTACGCTCTTCAGCTAGGGCATGTTGCTTCTGCTCTATCTCTGATTCACGTGTTTTTACCTCTTCATATTCCTCTATAGCCCTCATGTTAATAGGCTCCATAGAAATCATTTCTTTTTCTATTTTATTTAAGTCTTTTTGTAAGCTTTGTAAATCTTCTTCGCTGAGCTCTTCTTCACTGTTAGTCTCAGATTGCTTTTCCGCTTCTAGCTCTAAGTCAGAATTAATCTGCTCTAAATGAGCTTTAATTTCCTCAGATTTTTTACGTGACTCGACTAATTTGATAGCAGTAGATTCAATTAAGCTATTAATCTCTCCCTTTCTCTGTGTGAGACCAAGTAATTCATCTGAAAGAGATCTACGTTTTTCACTGAGTTCTGAGATGCTTAATTTAATTTCCTCAATCTCTGCCTGTATAGTAATAATCTCACTGCTTAGTTTTTCTTTATTAGCCTCGTGTAATGGTATTTCTGTACGTATTTTTTCGAGTTCTAATGCACTGCTTTCTAATTTCAGATTGGCTTTATTAATGTTTTCATCATTAAATTTTTTCTCGATCTCAAGTCGATTTTCTTCATTCATTAAATTCGAGAGCATAGTCTGGTAACGCTTTATCTCTATTTCAATCTCACGTGATTCTTCCATTAATGCTGCAAGTCCACTATCCTTAAGTACTTCTGCAATTTCTTCTAAGCTACGGGTAAACTCAGCTATCTTAGATTCTTCCACTAATATTAATTTATCTGTGTTTTCTATCTTAGTTTCTATATCATTCAATTCTGTAGCGAATTTAGTTAAGGAGTTTTTCTCTTCTTCATAACGCTTACGGTGATTTTCAAGCTGAGATGAATGTATATTAGACTCTGCTGATTTCTCGCTATACTCTGCTCTTAGGCTCTCTAATTTAGTTCTAGATTCTTCTATCTGTTTATCTAAGTCTTTAAATTCTTCACTTAGTTGTTTAATAAAGTTATGTAAATCTAGTCTAGTACTTTCAAGCTTTTGCTTTTCTTGAGCGGTATTTGCACCAAAATGAATATTACTTTTTAAAGCTGAACCTCCAGACATAGCACCACTACGCTCAACTAAGTCTCCATCTAGAGTGACCATGCGATAGCGACCGATTAATTTTCTAGCTATTTCTATGTTCTTTACTACTAGAGTGTTTGAGAAAGCATATGCAAAGGCATCACGATATTCATCTTTAAAGCTAACTAAGTTAATCGCCCAATTAATAATCCCTGGCATAGTCTGTCTTGGTAGATCCTGAGCGGCATTCAATTTATTTAAATGTAGAAAAGTCGCCCTTCCTAAATAATTTTTCTTTAAATAATTTATACACTCTTGACCTACATAGTCATCATCGACTACCACACTGCGTAATCTTGCTCCAGCAGAAGCTTCTAATGCGCTCTTATATTCATCTTCGACTACGCCTAATTGGGCTAAAGTTCCGTGTACCCCGTCTATATTTAATACTGCTTCCACTGCTTTACCATAACCTGCTGCGTTTGCGGCAAGCTCTTGACCTTCGATTTGGTTTAGCTGTTTTTCAATTTTTCTTAATTTATCTTCCTGCTTAGTGATTTCTTCTTTAGTATCTCGCTGTTCATCTTTGAGAGCTTGAATATTTTTACTTTGGAAAGCTATCTGCTCTTTTAAAGCGTCTAAATTTAAGTTCTGTGAACCGATTTGTGAGCCTTCTATTTTCTGTATCTCGCTTAGAGACTTAGCAGCTTCTTCTTTATGAAATTCAATTCTCTCTGAGTGAGCTTTCTTCTGCTCCTCTAAACGTGCTTTTTCTTGGTCTAATTTAGCTTTTATATCTTTTACTTCAGCAATTTTAGTTTGCACTTCAGATAAACTTTTATTGCTGACATCGTTATTTAAGCTAATCTTTTTAATTTCTTCCTGTACTCTTTCGTAGTTTTTCTGCTCAGTAGCTATATTAGCTTCTATGCTGAGTTTTTCTTTAGAGAATTCCTCTGCTTTAAAATTGATTTCCTTTACTTTATCTCTTAATGATTTTAGTTCACGATTAATATTTTTTACTTCTGTTTCATAGTCATTGATTTGTTTGTTAATAAATTCTAAGGTGCTCTCTGTACGGGTTAATTGAGCTTGTAAGCTTTCTTTTTTTTCTCCTAATTCACGCTGCTTACCTTCACCGAGTTTTTCTATTTCGGCATTTAAAGTTTGGAGATCTTCTTGGTGATTCTGAATTTTAAGATTAACTGCAATATTTTCATCTCTTAGAGAGACTTTCTTATTTTCTAATTCTTCAATTAGATTTATAGAATCAGTAAACTGTTTCTCTATCTGCTTTTTACGGATTTTAAGAAATTTACGTTCTAGTTCGCTGCGCTGTTTTTTGAGTTCTGCATATTTTACTGCCTGATCTCTATCCTCACGAAGCTGTCCTAGGCGAGATTTTAGCTCATTTAGTATAATTTCTTGGCTCTCTATCCTTTCATAGACTATAGCTAACTCTTTAGCAGCCATTTCAATTTTTCTGTCAAATTCAGCTACCCCAGCGATTTCATCAATAATTTTACGTCTGTCTACCGGAGACATGCTAATGATAGAAGCTACATCTCCCTGCATGACTACATTAAAACCTTTAGGGCTAATATTAAAATCAGCTAATTTATCGTGAATCTGGCTCAGGGTGGCAGCACTACCATTCATGAAATATTTGCTATCATAGCCATCACCTTTAAGGCGAATCTTCCTCTGTATAAGTATTTCTTCACCGCTAGAATCATCTTTAAAAGTTACTTTTACTGAGCATTCTTTTTTGCCACTAATATTATTCAATAGATCACTAAGCTTCTCTGCACGCATATTTCGCGTGGTAGTGAGCCCTAAGGCAAACATTAAAGAGTCAATAACATTAGATTTACCAGAGCCATTAGGACCAGATACAGTAGTGAAACCGTCTAGAATAGGGAGGCTTACTTTCTCCCCAAAACTTTTAAAATTATCCAACTCGATTTCTTTAATTCGCATTAAGCAATTTTATGTTAATTAAATGATCTCTCTAATATATATTGATAAATATATATGATCTAGTGCTTTTTCTAGGTATATCTTAGATTCTCGCTGGGTTTTTAAACTTAGTAATATTCGATTGAAATACTAGCTCTAAAGACCCTACTGGACCAGATCTCTGCTTAGCTATAATTAAATCTGCTATCCCAGCCTTCTCTGTCTCAGGGTTATAATATTCGTCTCTATATATCATTAAGACTATATCTGCATCCTGCTCTATAGCACCAGATTCTCTAAGGTCAGAAAGCATAGGTCTTTTATCCTGCCTAGATTCTACCGCCCTGGATAGCTGCGATAGGGCGATAATGGGGACATTTAATTCTCTAGCTAAGAGTTTTAGACCTCTAGAGATTTCTCCCATCTGATTAACCCGATTATCATTATTATTTCTGCCTTCAATTAACTGTAAATAATCGATGATTACTAAGCCTAAGTCACCATGCTGTGCTTTTAGTCTACGGCATTTTCCTCTAAGCTCCATGACTGTCACTCCAGCAGAGTCATCTATGTATATGGGTGCTTCACCAAGCTCCCCCATCGCTGCTCCTAAGCGTGCCCAGTCGTCATCTCTGAGCTGCCCAGTTCTAACTCTATTACTATCTATTTCCGCACGGGCGCATAAAAGCCTCTGAACTAGCTGCTCTTTCCCCATCTCTAAGCTGAATATGGCTACTGGTGAGCGATTTAAAATGGCGACATTCTCCGCAATATTTAAAGCGAAAGCCGTTTTCCCCATAGATGGTCTTGCTGCCAGAATAATTAAGTCACTTTTTTGTAAGCCAGAAGTGAAACTGTTTAAGTCGTAGAAACCAGTGTTTAAGCCAGTTAGAGAATTTTTGTTCGCGGCTCTTTCTTCTAGCTGCTCCCAGCTGCTAGTCAAGACGTTTTCTATATGTACTAAAGATTCTCTTGATTTATTTTGAGCGAGATCGAAGATGATTTGCTCAGCTTTATCTACTAAAACCTCTATATCTTCACTGGTCTGATGACCGAGCTCGACTATTTTATTTCCAGCTAGAATCATGCTGCGTAGAGTATATTTCTCTTTTACTATTCGAGCGTAATACTCAGCATTCGCTGATACTGGTGCAGCTGAGCTTAATTCAGCGAGGTAAGTTCTGCCACCGACTTCATCTAATTCACTACGATCCTTTAGGTGCTCAGAGACGGTAATTAAGTCTATATTATCGCTTTTATCACTAAGCTTTAAAAAGCTTTCGTAGATAAGCTGATGGGCTTTTTTATAAAAAAAATCTTTATGGCGAATTAATTCTAATACTCTAATTAAGCACTGAGCGTCAGTGATTATGGCTCCTAAAACTGCTTGCTCGGCTTCTAGACTAAAGGGTAAAAGACTGGAGTCAATTTTAGTAAAGGTGCTGCTGCTCATAGGTTATTAAATCATATCATTCTGCTAAGCCCACCACTCTTAGGGTAAAATATATAGGTGCTTAGGGGGATTTTCCCTAGGTTCTCTGTGATTATATGATTAATAAACAACTCTACGCCAAATTAGAAGAAACAGAAGCTACTTGCGAAGCTTATCGTAGTAAGCTTTCTGATCCAGATATACTAAAAGATCAGAGTGAATTCCAGAAGCTGACTAAGTCTTTAAAGAAATTGGATAAAACTACTGAGAAATTTAGGCAGTATAAAGCTTTACATAAGCAAATCGATGAGGCTAAACAAATTCTAAGAGAAGAAACTGATCCAGAACTTAGGGAAATGGCTGAATTAGAGGTCTCTAGTGCTCAAGAAGAGATAGCTAAATTAGCTAATGAGCTTCAGATCTTACTTTTACCTAAAGATCCTAATGATGATAAGGATATTATTGTGGAAATTCGAGCTGGCGCAGGTGGTGATGAGGCTGCTATTTTTGTTGGTGATCTTTATCGTATGTATACGAAATACTGTGACAGTGTGGGCTGGAAGCATCAAATGGCTGATTTTAATGATTCTGGGCATGGTGGCTTTAAAGAAGTTATATTCGAGGTGCAGGGTGAAGATGTCTACAGTAAATTTAAGTATGAGTCTGGTGTGCATCGTGTGCAAAGAGTTCCTGCGACAGAATCACAAGGTAGAGTGCATACAAGTACCGTTACTGTAGCGATTTTAGTTCAAGTCGATGACGATATAGATATAGATCTTAAGCAGGAAGACATAGTTCTTACTACCTGTAGAGCTGGTGGAGCTGGTGGTCAAAATGTAAATAAAGTAGAAACGGCTGTCAGATTAGAACATAAGCCTACTGGAATTATAGTTGAGTGTAGGGAAGAGAGATCCCAGTTGCAGAATAGAGAAAAAGCCCTTAAGCGTCTAAAAGCTAAGCTCTATGATTTGGAAATACAGAAACGTGAAGCTGAACAGCGTGATGCTCGTAAAAGCCAAGTCGGTACTGGTGGGCGTGAAGAGAAGATCAGGACTTATAATTATAAAGATGATAGAGTTACGGATCACCGTCTGAAGCTTAATTTTCCATTAAACCGTGTTATAGAAGGCGATGTAGGTAGTATCTTTGATGCTTGTATTGCTTATGATCAGAGTGCTTTACTAGAATCTTTAAGTACAGAGTCGGTGGTGTAGTTTTTATAGATGGATGAAGATAAAGATCTAGCTTTAGATACTGATCAGGAGAAGTTTTATGAAGACTTGTCTGAGTCTTTAGTGAAGGATCATGAAGAAGCTTCTCGTGAATTAGAGAAGGATTTAGAAGATTTTTTTGCGATGAGGGCTAGTGAAAGAGCTAGTGTATCAGCAGCAGATGCTCTTCTGGGAGCTGGTTCTGGCTGCTGTATGACTGGTTGTCCAGGCTGCCCTTGGGGTTATGAGCTGCCGAAGATATAAGAATGTTTTGAGTTATTGATAAATCGGTGAAGTGTAACCATTTTGTCCTTGTATTGCTGCCATACCATTTTTTCTCATAATTGAAGCCCTTGTTCTTACTGGATTATCATATATAGTGCTTAAATATTGATTGGAGCGTTCATACGCCTTCGCTACGGTAGTCTCATAGCCACGATTATAACCATACTTGTCATTTGCATAATAGGAGCCATAGCCGTAGCCTCCACCACCACCACGATTATAGCCACCACTATCGCTCACTGTAACAGTCTTACCACTGCCTTGGCTTAGAGCTGCGACTACGGTGGCTATTGCACTTATAATACCCATTATCATCATGAGGGTATTGTCCTTACCGTCTTTATCATCACCACTTTCTCGTTTTTTCTTTAAGGCTTCTTCAGCAGCATCTAAGGTCTTTTCTTTTTTCTCTAGTTCTTTGACTGCTTCTTTATCTCCTCTCGCTGTGTGTACATCTTTTGAGTCTTCAATATATTCACGCCCCTCTTCTATAGCCTTATCTTCTACATTATTCTTTTTTTCATTCACGTATACATTAATCTTAGGATCGGATGGCTTAATGTCTTCTTTATCTATCCATCTATCACCGACTTGGACTTGCTCTGTGCCATCTTTAGTTCTTTCTTTCAGCTCTTTACCATCTTTACCGACGAACTCACCGTCTGAATTTACGAAAACACTGTCGCTGACTTTACCATCTACCTTAACTTTTATATCACCATTCTTATTTTTTTCTAAAGCTGGCGTCGCTGCAACATAATAACCTTTATCAGCATCATTTAGGATTTTCTGCATTTCTTCTGTATAAAATTTTTCTGGCTCATCAGCTCCATTCTTAGGGCGATATTTCTCTAGCTCGTCTACTGAAGCTTCTAAAATTTTCTGTACTTCTTCAGGACTATCTGCATTCTTTACCTTTTCCGTAAGCTCAGTTCTGAGCTTTTCTAAGCCTTTTTTCTTGTCTGTTTCAGAAAGAGATTCACTAGAATCCACAGATATTTTGACGCTTTCATTTTCTTTAAGTAAACCTTTCTCTCTGAGCATTTTAGAGATATCAGCGTCTGCGTCTTCGCCATCCATGCCATTTTCAATTAATTGGTTTTTTAATTTACTAAGAGACTGGTTATCATCTACATCATAGATAGTCTTTCCATTTTTAGTCTCTTTATCTGCTGCCTTAATGCTAGTATCAATAGATTTTTTGTTTTCTTCGATATAATCATAAGCTGCTCCCGACATGATTTTATCCCATTCTGATCTAGCTGCACTATCTGTCTGTATATTAGACGGCATATTATCGTTTCTGCCGAATACATCAATAAATTCATTACTATCTTCATTCTTTATCTTCTCATAGACTTCTAGAGATAGTTCACTGCCACCTTTCCCGCGTATATAAGCTAGAGAGCGCTCGATTTGAGTGAGTTTATCTTCATCATTTAGATCTTTAGTTTTATTTTTAATGATATTAGCGAGTGCATCTGCATCTTTGATGTTAGTATTCAAAGAGTCTTCAAAGCTTATTCCAGCACCATTAGTGTTACTTTTGATTTCATCAAAACTAGCTGGAGTAAAAACATTAAATACACTTAAATCGACCATAATTTCCCTAATATCTATATACGTATACTGTTAACAATTTAAGTTAAGCTTCGGTTATTATTCTCAAGATTTTTTCTTTTAACTATTGTAATAACGCCCACTTGGTCTAAATTGTTGTTTGATTTCATATTGATTAGATGAGAATGTCGGAGTATTTCTAATTAAGCTTGAATTACTCTGATTAGGATTATTGTTAAAGACTGGATTTACAGTTACATTAATCGGGCTGTAATTATTATTCGAAGGATTACTGTTAGAAGTGCTAGAAGAAAAAGGGTTACTGCTAGAAGATGAAGGCATATAAGAGCCGAAGCCGAAATTATTACTAGAGACACCGCCTCCAGTGCGTCCCCATGGCCAAGTATCTCCGTCTGTCCATATGGGAGTTCTACAAAACTGTCCAGGATTATATCCGCCCCCGCCCCCATAACATGGTGATGGTGTATAGCAGCAGTTTCCATAAGCACCTAATCCAGTGGTACGAAGGAAATTGCCAGCTACACCGATTCCAGCGTTTATTGCTTGTAACCATCCAGGCATATTATCATCACTACTCTCTCTACTGTTCTCAGTTTCTAATCTTTCTAGTCTTCTTGCGATACGATTTAGTATTCTTTTTGTAGAATTGTCTTCATCACAGGAGCAGTCTCTGTTGTTTACTGTATCCTCATCTTCATCATCGTTATCTGTAGTCTCAGCTACTCTTTCCCAATTAGAAAATGTAGATTGGGTTTCTGCTTGTTCGGTAAGCTTGGTATTATTGCTTTTCTTCATCTTAGTTAATTTAGAATCAGTTATATCATAGTCTTTTAATTACTAAAAGGTCCCTAATATAGTATTTAATATGCTCTGACCCTTTTCACCAGCGAGCTTACGTAGGTTCGCGAGCATTTCTTTTTCTTCACTATCTAGAGACCCTGAACTAGAGAGCTTTTTGAAAATATCTGCAAATTTATCTTTATTCTCTGCTAAATATGATGTGATTTTTTCAGTTTGATACTCTTTCTGCCAAGCGTTAAGCTCATTATCAATCCCTTTATCAGAACTCAATAAACTTTTTAGACTACTATTTTTCTCTATATCTTTGCGAAATTTATTTTGTAACTCTAAGGCTTTTTTTAGTTCACTAGAGCTGTAATCACCATCAATGTTCTGTTGATCTTGTAATATTGAATCATTAATTAGACCAGCTAATTCTAAAGCCCCTCGCTCATTTTCTTTAGATACAGTACCTGTTCCATCTTCATTTAAGCCTATACTCTTGTAATAGAGCTTCATGAGTTTTGAATATTTATCACTTTTATTAGATATATCAGTCGGATTTTTTTCAAAATCTTCTATAATTTCTAATAATTCTTTCTCTTCGTCATCTTCAAGATTATCTCTCACTGAGCCAGGTAAAGTCCCATCAGACTTCCTCGCTAAGATAAAAGCTCTGTCGTAGTTACTAATAGAAAAGAAGTTTATGTTCATGATGTAGAAAGACCTATGAATATATAGACCTATTACTTTTTAAGCAAATTAATTTAAGCTTTGGTTAAGACGAAAATTGCTTAACAGCAGAATATACATCATTAGTGTATTTCTGGCGGTAAAGAAATATACTCATATAATTACCGAAAAGATTATTCTTTAATTCATAATTTTCTGAGATCTTTAAAATCTTAGCTAAAGTAGTCTCTGGAACGACACAGCGTGAAATTAGTAAGTTAACTCCATAATCTACATAGCCGAAGGCTTTACTGAGATTATTAAAGATATAATTTTCTGTTTCTAAATCATTTAGTGCGTTAAATATACTGTAAGTACCGATGATGGAAATAAAATCAAAAGCTCGGAAAGGGAAATTCATAGTTGAGAAATCACCATTTATAAATTTTGCATCGCTTTGCTGTTTTTGAGCAGCTAAGCATGTTTCAGGATTGATTTCTAAGCCAGTATAGTCTACACTAGCAGCAAGTCCAGTTTCTTTTAAATAATTTAAATAAAACCCATTCCCAGAGCCGATATCTAAAAGCCTTATTTTCCTCTCAGGATTAAAAATATTTAAATCAGTAAGATCTTTAAGATTGCGTACCGCTTCTCTATAGTAATATCTAGCGAGATACTGTGAAGTCCAGCTATCAGCTTGAGAGCTGGAACCAAATTCAGAAAGCCTTTGAGTATAATGCTGGATTTGATCTTGGGAGTAACGTTCGATAATATCTTTTTCTAGCACGGTGTGTATTTAATCCTTAAGGCCTGAAATTGTTATTCCCTTAATTAAAGTTTTTTCAGAGATTAGAAAAATGATAATTACTGGAATCACCATGATTAGTGCCCCCGCCTTTAAAGGTCCCCATTCTGCACCACCTAAGCGTGATAAATACTGCTGTAGAGCAAGAGATAAAGTATAGTCTTTTTCTGAGACTAAAAATATACTGGGTTTTAATAGGTCATTCCATGAAATTAAAAATTGAAATAAAACTACTATCATAATCACTGGCTTAGAGGCTGCCATATAGATATCCCACCAGATCGTTAGCTCATCAGCGCCATCAATTTTAGCTGAATCACGCAGAGCTGCTGGTATGTTAGAAAAAAATTGTTTAAATAAAAAAATGTAATAAGGTAAACCAAAGAAATAAGGGATGATAAGAGGCAGAAAACCCCCATAGAGACCGAGTCTCTTAAAAAGCAGGAATTGTGGTACTAGTATGGTCATCTCTGGAAGCATCATTGTCGCTAAGGTAATCGCAAAAAAAATATTTTTTCCTGGCCATCTTAAAACTGAAAAGGCATAAGCTGCTAAAGACGATGCTATGAGTACTCCAAATATATTAAAGAAAGCGATATAAAAAGTATTCTTAAAGGCTTTAAAAAATTCTATCGCAGTAAAAGCTTCTAAATAGTTATTTATACTGAGTGGATTAGGCAGTATTGAAGCTGACTCAGAGTAAATCTGAGATTGAGTTTTCAGGCTAGTAAGTAAAATTAATGAAAGTGGTGTTACTAGTAGAACTGAAATAAATATTAGTAAAAAGTATTTAATGACTTTTAACAAACCAGTCTCCACTTGCTTTAGCAATTAGCTTATCTTCTTTCTTTGAACGAATTTCACCTTCTGTATAAATTATAGTCGAGCCTTGTTTAATAATTTCTCCTTTCGCGATAAGGGTTTCACCAAGTGTAGCGGCTCTTAAAAAATTTACATTCATTTGTAAAGTTACTACTGTTTCTGCCTTACCTAAAAATCTAGAAGTAACAGCAGCCGAAAGTGCTATGTCAAGTAGACCACTGATAACACCACCATGTACTGTTTTACCGATATTTAGATGAGATTCATTAATATCTAATTCGACTAAAGCTTTACCTTCAGCGTATTCTAAGAATATGGCTCCTAGTGCATTTCCGTAGCCACTAGGATCATTTTTCCTTAAAGTCATAATGAGTATATTATGACATCCTTAACTGATTTCTAAAACTGATAAAATTGGGTGAGATTTTTTCATAGAAAAACCAGAGTGTTTTACTATATCTGCAAATCTTTTCATATCATGAACATTCTCTAAACTATAAGGTTCGACAGCTAGCTCATCACTCGCATAGTTAATAACGACTTTAGTCAAAGGAGATACCGTATTATCCTCGCCCATTATCATTAATTTTAAGTGGTTCATAATTTTAAAGCTTAGGCATAAAAGCTCATACTCTGGGGAACCATCTGAGTTTACACAAACCGGCTGCACACTTTCGCTTAATTGCAGCCTACCGAAATAATCTCTGATCATGTTTCCTTCTTCATCTTCACAAAGAAAAACTTGATAAATATTACTGTCTTCATCCTGAATGAAATAATATTCTGCAATAGTCTCGCCAAAGCTGTTATAGGCTTGTAGGCTTAAAATATCATTGTCAAATAATGCTCTACTTGCAGATGTGAAAATGTTATCAACAGTGGCTTTCAAGACTTCATTGAAATTAGGATCGTTAATATCTAAAATCGCAGAGCTGCTGCTACGTGCATGATTGGCAAGCTGCTTTAAAATCACACGTTTAAATCTTGCGATATTAGAGCGAACCAGTTCGTCACTAGCTGCCTCATAGTCTTCTAAGGTAAAATATTCGAGCTTTTCTCTATTTTCTAATATTGCCATTTTCTCTTCTATCTATGACTGCCTGCGCTCTCTTCAAATTCTTTACATAAATTTATTAACTCAGAAAAATTAAAAAATGGATAAGTACCATTCACGACTTCTAAAGCATATAATTCACAATACCCAGACATACGCTCAGCACCATATTTATTAAAACAGTATTCAAGCTGTCTGAACTCAGACGCAGAGACTCTAGGAGCCTCAGCTTCAGATCCATTCACAGCCATTAAATCTTTAATC
This sequence comes from Candidatus Caenarcanales bacterium, assembly GCA_036822535.1. Classification (GTDB taxonomy): domain Bacteria; phylum Cyanobacteriota; class Vampirovibrionia; order LMEP-6097; family LMEP-6097; genus LMEP-6097. The sequence continues at coordinate 14,363 of DAISHM010000001.1, read as the reverse complement.
AGACAAATAAAAGACTCTGGACTAAACTCTTGATTACTAAAATCAATAACTAATTTAAGCGTCTCACTACCTACGTTCATCCTATTTTTTCCTTATTTAGCAGTTTATCAATAGCTTGTTCACCATTTTCTAGTTTGTTTGCCACATCTAAAGTCGGAGATCCTTCTCCATTCTCTAGTTTAGATGCTGCTGTGCTGGAGCCTTCTATTTCTTCTAATTCTAACTCAGTGCCTTCGCTATCTTCACCAGTTAGTTCTTCTATACGGTCAATTCCAGAATTCATTTTATCTACTAATGATTCATCTTCTGTTAAAACATCAGCACTAGCTACTATTTCTCCATTATCATCAATACCTGTAATTCCATTTATAGAATCTTCACCTTCTCTGAGCTTGTCTATAGTAGATTCTGCTCCAGAAGATGCATCTGCCATGTCGTCACTTACGAAATATCCTTTTTGTTCTCCCTGACCTTTTGCTGAATTAGGATCTGTCTCTTCTGTCTCGGCTTGAGCCTCTTCTTCTTGAGCCTCCATCTCTAATTGTGCGGCATTCATGCCGTGAGTATCACCCTGTTGCTCCATCTGACCAGCTTGTGCTTGATACTGTGGAGCTTCGGCGACTTGCTGTTCGCCTTGTTGCTGTTGATTTTGACCAGATAGCATAGTGGCAGTACCACCTGCAATCATTGCAAGACCTATACCCATAGTTGCACCAAATGTTCCTGAAGATGCGGCAATTAATGCTGTACCAGTTTGTACCATTACTCCGCCGATGGCTTGCTGCTGACCGCCCTGTTGGACATTCTGCTGACCTTGCTGTTCGCTTTGTTGTGCTTTGAGATTCTGTAGAGTTGCATCAAATTTCTTCTTTGTTTCTTCGTTTCTCTCTCTAAGTGCTAAAGCTTGTTTACCTGTTTCACTACTCACTATGCCAGCGCCAGCATTTTCACCTAGACTCTTAGTATTCATGCCTTGCTCTTTAAGGCTTTCCGCTCCTGAATTTTGAAACACTGTTGGAATTGAACCTGTCATAATTTAATCCTTTTAAACTCACTTAATCACAGCCGTTGGAGTGATCATCCTCCTCGCATTGATCTTTATCTCTGCCTCTCGCTTTACCATGCCCTCGGTGATCATCCCTTTGCCAGCCTTGATGACAGCAATCATCATCATCATCTTCTTCTTGGTTGTGATAGTTTTCTGCTTCTACATCATCAGTAAGATCTGACTCTGTTATATTTATTACATCAGGACTGTATTCCTCCTCTAGCAGGCTACTGCCGAGAGTATAATCATCTACTGTGTTTTCTGAAAGATCGATCTTATTATTAGCGATTCTTGCAGAGCTACTGCCACTATATTGCTCGTAAGCATCTGCAATAATATCTTGCGATGTCTGGCGGACTTTACTCTGTAAAGCAGTCCCCTGGGTAATTACCCCCTGCATTATACTCTCTAATCCTCCAGCCATATCTTTTAATCCTCTCTAAAAATTCCTCTACGTTTAAATTCACTGATTAGTGATCTTGCGTTTTTAAACCCAGACCCTTCCCAGAGGCTTTTTGCCTGCATATAGTATCTATAAAATGCTTTTCTGTACGCTCTTATGTGCCAGATTACAAAGCGTGAAGCGATTTTCCCTGCTCCACTATTAAGTGGTAAGTTTTTTAGAACGTAGTCGTCAGCGAATACTTCTTTAGCCTTTCTCAGTGTAACGGTGTCCCTGAGATCTACATAGAGTTTGTTCGAGTAACGCTGTATACACTCATTAATACTTTCTTCGTCGAGTTTATCTAAATTATTAATGAACTTAGTGCTAGGCTGAGTTTCAATAGTTAGCTTATATATATCTTCATCATGTGCTGTGTAGAAGACCTTTCCGTGCTCAACTTCAAAGCATGCACGCAAATAACCATCAGTATCACTGAATTTTCCTTTTAGTAATACAGTACCGCTGTTAATGCTCATGCCATTCTCAAGATTATCTTCTATCCCAGCAGCGAGCCTCAAAGCCTTTCTGTAGCTTGCGCTGTTTACATATTTTTGCTCAAATTCCTTAAGTGGAGAATGAAAGGCGGCTTCTAGTTTTTGTCTAAATCCACTGGTTTGCTCCCTTAAGTTAGCAAGAATTTTTTGCTTAGCTGGATTATCTATAGTTTGTGTCATTGTTCTTCCTTAAAACTCCTTACCCAAAAACTCTGCTCTGTAGATCACTGTGACTAGTATCATTAGCTACACCAGTGCCTGAACTGTCAGTAGTAGTCTCTTCTGCAACCTGCTTCCAAGGTGCAATCTCGCCATCAGCTATATAGTCAGCTTCATATTTACGCTCCTGTGATAAGTAACCATTTTCACCATGAAGAAAACCATGTACAGCATCTGCGAAATGCTGACCATCATCTACACCGTCTCCGTCTACATCACCCCATTCTTTGATTTTGTCTGTATAATCTTGAAGTCTTTTTAAGGCAGCGGCTTCATCACCCTCATTTGCAAAGCCATCTGTACCACTAAAAGCTCCTTCAAATTTACTTAGTAGTTTATCTGCCTCATTAAAGGTACCTAATTGACCAGCACTTTCATCTAAGGTTGCTTGCTCTGTTTCTTTAGTTTTTTCAGCAGCAGATTCTTCACCTTTAGCTGCATCTTTTTCAGATTCTAGATTGCCGATCTCTACCTCTAATTGAGCTAAGTCGGCTTTAGCTGCTGCTATTGCGTTTTCGTCTACGACTTGTTTTGAGCTGCTACCTTTTTTAGAACTTTCTGTGATAGTCTTCATCGGTGGATTATCGATGGTAGCCTGTGCCCCCGCTTTAGCAGCTTCTTTTATTTTTATACTTCTTTCAGCACCAGTGCGTGTAGCGTTATGTACTTGGTACTCATAGTCTGAAGTCTCTACGTTTGCAGCAGAGCTGCTCACTTGACTCTCTAACCTGTCTCTTAAACCTGTATCTATATTGCTCATACTTTAACCTCGATTAACCTCATGGTATTAATTCATGTAATACCACTTCAGAATGGGTTATAAACTAGTTAGCTTAAGGACTGGTTAAGTAAGAAAAATTTACCAGAAAATATAATAAGTATCTTTATCTTTTACTGCATGACCTTGTAGAGTGAGTCTCTCATCATCATTTTCCATTTCTTTAGTCTCAGCGACTTGATGATATCTATTACCAGAATGAAAAAATATGTTTCCTGGTTCGTAGTTAAAGTTAGTTCTCTCTGCATCAGGTAATTCGATATTATACATCTGGCTACGATGCTCTTCATAGCTAAGTTCTTTCAATCTTTCTGTTTCGTAGTCATAAGTAGCATCCCACATATATAATCCGCCACCAGATTTAGGAAGCTTTATAGAAGCCGTGAAGCTTAAGTTATCTGCGGGATTGAAATTTACGCCATATCTATTCCAATCTAGTAAATAATGGTGAAAGTCACAGTGTTTAGGTCCCATAAAGTCTTCGAAGAACCAGTCAGCTAAATAAATCTGAAAACCAGGTAGTGCAAAGTCATCTATGTACTTTACTTTACAGGAAAATTTTTCATTAATAACCTCCTCGATTCTCTTATACAGATCTGAAAAATTATCTCGAAGAATTTTATTGGTGATTTTAGCGTTATCAAAATAAAGATGTGATTCTCCTGGTCTTATACAATCTATATAGCTAGCGACTCCTAGGCAATAAAAAGGTACATCATCAAAAGGTGATAAAGCTCTAGATCTATCTATCCAAAATTCTTTTAAATCAAAGAGTCTACGCCTTACATCTACACACTCTTCTAAACTTAAAAATTCTAAGTTCTCATACATAATGAGAGAATTATACCCTTATACCAAAAGCTCAATTTAATTAATTGCTAGAAAACTTTTATCTGCTTAATCTTTCTTCTGCTTTAATTCTTCTTCTTCACGAAGTTTATTAATTTCTTTAAACATGTCCTTGAAACTGACGGGATTTTGAGATTTATTTACAGAATTGTTTTGGTTTACTTGTTTATTACTAGTAACCTTTAAATTCTTGTCACTGAAAAAATCAAAGTTCTCAAAAGATGTTGACATAATAATTCTAGCCCCGGCATTTTATTTTTTCAGTCTTATTTGCTTAGATAGCATTTCCTAATTAAACTTTTGTTAAGGCTATTTGTTATTAGTTTTTTGTATTTTTCAATAAATTCCGAAGAGCTTGGAAATGCACTAAGTTAGCTCCTCTTAGCAGCAGATCAGCAGATCTAAAGTCTGAGTCACATTCTACATGTAGGATTCTAGAGTGTCTGCTCCTGAAATTATGGAGAGCTGTTATTAACTCAGGATATCTATTAATCTGAAAACTCATGATTAAGATCGATGCTTCCTTTGCTATTGATATTTCATCTAATCTAGAAACTTTTTCTATATCTTCATTAGGAACAGTTTCGGCTGAAAAGAAAAGGATTTTAGCTTCGGGAAAAGCTGCCTTAATCGCTTCTTCTTCGAGTTTAGGATGCTTAAAGAGTAGAATATAATCTGGATTTAGATTCTCTTGAGAATTTACTAAAATCCCTCTTTCTGCGATTTCAAGCATTCTATTTTCTAGATATTTTCTTCTTTCTAGATCGAGTTCTTGCACTACTGCATTAGGCTTTAATTTTTGATCTATAAGTCTTTGCCTCTTCTCTATTGAGTTTTCTATTTTATCTTTAAGTGATTTACTAAAATGGCAGCTAGGGCTAGATTTCTCTACTGCTAAAGCTTCATCTAGATTAGTGTTCCAAATGATAAGGTCATTACCTGCTTTTATCATTAACTCACAGAGCCTTTTATAATCACCGAATTGAGCAAGAGCTTTCATCGTGATTTCATCAGTTACACATAAACCTTTAAAACCTAATAGATTTTTTAAAAGTCCTTCAACGAAATCAGGGTTTATGCTAGCAGCGAGGCTTTTCGAAGACTTATGCTTATTCTCTTCTAGCAAGGCTCTTAGTTTATAAACGACATGGGCCGTCATTATCATATCTACATCATTTTCTATCGCTGTTTTAAAAGGAGCTAGATGTGCTTCATAATCCTTTTCATTACTGAGATCGATAAAGGGTAAATCAAAATGAGAATCTAAAGATGCTGCGCCATGACCAGGGAAGTGCTTAGCACAATTTAAAATAGGATAGTGTGATAATTTCTGAATCAACCTAGCTGCTTGCTTAGAAACTGTTTTCGGGTCAGCTCCGAGGCTACGAGTACCGATAATAGGATTAGAGCCTTCGGTATTGAGGTCTAGGCAAGGTGCGAAAACTAGATTGAAGTTTAATTCAAGTAAATCTCTGCTGAAGAGTTCGGTGTGTTCATCTATATAAGTAATATCCTCTTGAGCTGCGATCCCTAAGGCTCTTAAGCTAGGCAGACTGCTAGCTACTTTCCTTAATCTCTCGACCTTACCACCCTCTTGATCTACGCTAATTAAAAGGTTTTCACCTAATAAATCTTTTAAATCATTTATCAGTTTTTTTAACTGTGTTTTATTTTCTATATTATTATCAAAGAGAATAATGCCTGCTGGATTGAGTTCTAGTAATTTATTTGCCGTATCCTTTTCTAAGGAAGCTTCTTTAAACCCACAAATGAAAAGATTACTAAGCTGCATTTATATTAACTCCCATTTCTTTAAATAATTTTCATAAAGACTAAGAGCTTTCAGGTGATCTTCCGTAAGATCATAATTTAGGGATTTATAATATTCAAGTAGAATCTTTTTCTCTATCTCTTTTTCTTTCTCTACTTTTTCAAGTATTTTATTAAAATCTTCATTTAGACCCATGGTCTTAGCCAAAATTATCAAATCTTGAACGCAAGTCTTTATTTCTTGATGTTTTGAGAAATATGCTGTTTTTAAAGCCCAGACTCCGAAGACCATTGGTAGACCATTTGTCATTTCAAACCATTCTAGCCCTAGGTCGTAAACATATTTGTAATTGTTCTTATCTTCTTTGAGGGCTTTGTCGCCGATAAGTAGCTTATTCCTTAATCCTAGACCAGTGCCTGTGAATTGAGTAAATTTAATTTCATTTATTTTAAGATGATATTTTTCTGCTAAAAGTATTTTCAATAAAGCTACGGAGCTAGCACTTTCTTCACTGACAAATATCTCTAGAAGGCTTTCCTGAGCATCGATTTCTCTATTCCCCTTAGCTTCAGATTCTTGTAGTTTCTTTAAATCTTGGAAACTCAATTCTGAAAAGAAAAGTACGCTTTTAACAGCTCCGAAGGAACTGATAGAAACACGTTTAATTAAATCACAGTTATCTTTCATGCTTAAATAGGCATACGCTGAAATCGGAGCTAAATCAATTTCTCCAGTCATAAATAGATTATTTAACTTACTAGGAGTGTCTTTTACTAAATTAACTTCTAACTTAGTCTCTAACGAAGAGAAAAGGTCTTTATTTAAAAGAAGCTTCTCTAAAGGGTAATTGAATATCTCACAGTTTATATATGATATTTCCCCAATATTAAAAGTTCTTTTAGTAGTGCTCATATTTAGCTGCTATTGGCATCTTCCTGCCGTAACCAAAACTCAATTCCTTGACTTTAATGATAGGTGGGTATTGCTGCCGTTTGTACTCATTCCTGTCTATCATATTCAGTATACTCAGTAAAGTAGGCTCGTAGAAACCCATCTCTATCATTTCATTAAGAGATTTATTCTTTTCTATATAGTTCATAATAATTGCATCAAGCCTGGAGTAAGCAGGAAGACTATCTTCATCTTTTTGATTTTCTCTTAATTCAGCACTAGGAGCTTTTTTGCAGATATTGTCGGGAATGGTTAAACCTACATCTAGAGATAAGGTATTTTGATTAATATAGTCTACTAAGGCGTAGACCTCTGTTTTTAAAAGGTCTCCAATTGGCGCTATACTACCACAGGTATCTCCGTAAATGGTTGCATAGCCTACGGCAAGCTCAGATTTATTGCTAGTTGCGAGTAATAGAGAGTTTTCTGTGTTAGATATAGCTAGTAAAATATTTGCTCTGAGCCGAGCTTGAATATTTTCAGCAGCAAGTTTGCCCATCTCTGGCACAGCTTTAAGCATGTCCTCATGCAGAGTCTCTATGCTAATTACTCTATAGTTTATACCTAAATTGCGTGCAAGCTGTTCAGCATCTTTAAGACTGTCGTTACTAGTAAATTTCGAGGGAAGCATAATCCCTGTGACATTTTCTTTACCTAATGCTTGAGTGGCAAGATAGGCGACTAAAGCAGAATCTATGCCACCAGATAATCCTAGTACAGCTTTAGAGAAATTACACTTTCTAAAATAGTCTGCTATACCTAGTTTTAGTGCAGAGAGTACTTCGCCATAAGCACGTATATTATCGATCTTAAACTCAGTAGCTTTCTCGTATTCACTTTTAGCATCTATTTCTTCTTCGCTAAAAGCACGTTCTTCATTACTCGCAAGATTGTTCACATCAATTTCAATCAAATCTTCAATGAAAGATCTACCTTGCCTAGTGACATAACCATATTTATTAACTACTAAGGAGGCTCCATCGAAGACTAGATGATCATTTGCACCTACTTGGTTACAATAAAGAATGGGTATAGTGTGCTTCTCTGCGGCATGGGTAATTAAGCTCTGTCTGAGTTTAATTTTATTCATGTAGTAAGGTGAAGCTGAGCAGTTAATAATTAAATTAGCTCCTAAATTGGTCAGTTTGCTTATAGGATCTATATCGTATAAATTTTTTAGTTCATCAGCCCATAGGTCTTCGCAGATGCTAATTCCTATTTTATAGCCACCGAATTCCAGTATCTTAAAGTCTTTATTAGACTCAAAATATCTCGTCTCATCGAATACATCGTAGTTAGGTAGAAGAGTCTTTTTAAAGACATCAATAATTTTATTCCAAGTAATGAAGAAAACAGAGTTGTGTAATTCTTTTCCAGTGCCAGTATTCTTACTAACTCCGCCTACTAAAATGCCTATATTTGCAGTACATAGCTCAGAGAGCTGCTTTAAATAGTCTGCCTGTCTGCTTAATAGTTCTTGTTTATAAAGCAGATCTCGAGCAGGATAGCCGATAAGGCTCAATTCTGGAAATATAATTAATTTAGGACTAGGATCTTTTTTACTATTAACTATATTTATTATATCTACGTGTTTTTCGTAATTCGCTTTTAAATCGCCAACTATTGGGTTAATTTGTGCTAAAAAGGCTTTCATTTTATGCTAGTATCGTGTCCTATGATAGCTCAAGGTGCTTCTCTTAGTTCTAAATCAGACCAAATTTCAAGCCACTTGAAACCGCTTAGTTATGCGGTCGATGCAAACAATAATATTACAATAGCAGGGCTTAAGGTGAAAGATTTATTAGCTAAATACGGTAGCCCACTTTACGTACTCTGTGAGGAGACTATTCGTAAGCGTGCTGCTAATTACGTAAATTCTTTTAAGACTTATTACCCAGGTGAAAGCCTAGTTATTTATGCAAGTAAAGCTCTCAATTGTAAAGCTGTCTGTAAGATTATCGATAGCGAAGGTTTAGGTATAGATGTAGTCAGTGGTGGTGAGCTTTTCACGGCATTATCTGTTAATTTTCCGAAGGAGAAAATTATTTTCCATGGCAATAATAAAGGGAAAGATGAGCTGAAAATGGCTATAGAAAATCAAATCGGCTCCATAATGTTAGATAATTTTTATGAATTAGATTTGATTTCAGAAATTCTTAGTGAAGATTTAAGTCCTGATACTCCAGTAAATCTCTCTATTAGAGTGACTCCAGGTATAGAGTGTCATACTCACGAATATATAAAAACGGGTAGAATAGATAGTAAATTTGGTTTTGATCTATCTCAGGTTGATGATTTAATCTCTCGTATACTAGATTTAAAGAAGAAATTTAAAAATATAAAAATTAAAGGTCTGCATGCTCATATAGGCTCACAAATTTTTGAAACTATGCCGCATAATGATGTCGCTGCGGTCTTGTTAAAGCAGTATAAACTCTTAAAAGATAAATATGACATAAATTTAGAAGATGTGAATGTCGGTGGTGGTCTTGGAATTAAATATCATGAGCATGACGATCCTCCCGAAATTGCAGATTGGGTGAAGGTTGTGGCGGATGCCGTAGTCTTGAATTGTAAAGAACTCTCTTTAGCTCTACCGAGATTAATAGTAGAACCTGGACGCAGTATAGTAGGTCCCGCTGGAATTACTGCTTATAAGGTTGGTAATATTAAAAATATTCCTAATCTTAGAAAATATGTAGCTGTAGACGGTGGTATGGCAGATAATGTTAGACACATAATGTATCAAGCTCGCTACTATGCAGAGGTAGACGCTAAGCCTGCATCTGCTAAGCGTGAAACAGTGACTATAGCTGGTAAATTCTGTGAATCTGGAGATATATTGATTCGCGATATAGATCTCCCAGAGCTGAATCACGAAGATATTTTAGTGGTCTATTCGACTGGAGCCTATAACTATAGTATGGCTAGTAATTATAATAGAGTTAGAAGACCAGCTATGGTACTGGCAAATAACGAAAAAGCCGATATCATTATTAGAAGAGAGACTTACGAAGATGTAATTCAGTGGGACGAGTTACCTTCTAGTCTTGGAGGCTAATTATTACAGAAGATAAGCCGAGTTTAGAACTCAACTACCTTGATATCGGGGAACTTTTCTATAAGTTTTTGGATATTGAATTTAATGCTGTAAGTGTCTTCACTGTTACTATACAGCTTGCAATTTTAGCTTGGGTAATATATCAAGCTTATGATCGCTTTAAAGGCACTCAGGCAGAGAGAATTTTGCGTGGCTTAATTATGCTTTTGCCTGTAATGATGCTATGTTACGTGCTGAAGCTCAGTATCTTAACTAAAATTTTTGAGATCTTCTCTCAGACTTTCATTGTTGGTTTGATAGTGATATTTGCACCAGAGTTTAGACGCGTATTAATTCAACTCGGTGGAGAATTTAACCTCTTAAATTATGTAGACGGTCCTAAAACTTTAGATGATTTAACTAAGGCTAATAAAAATATCATTAACTCTTTAGAGATGTTACAGAAGAAAAAAGTCGGGGCCTTAATTATAGTAGAAAAATCTCAAGCCGAAAGATATTACATTAACGCTGGTTTTCATATCAATGCAGATATCAGTGCAGAGCTTTTAATGACTATTTTTGATAATAAATCTCCTCTGCATGATGGTGCAGTGATTATTCGTGGAACTAAGCTTGCTTTAGCTAGTGTAATTTTACCGATGACAGAAAATCCTAAATTGGATTGGCAGTATGGAACTAGACATCGTGCCGCTATTGGTTTTAGTGAGGTTACAGATGCTCTCTGTTTCGTGGTTTCAGAGGAAACAGGAGATGTCTCTATTGCTAAGCAAGGTAAACTAAAGCGTTATGAGAGTTTTGCTGGTATGGAGCAAGAACTAGCAGACTTCTATAAGCATATAGAGACCAAAAACAGTAAGCGCCGTCAATTCGTCAGTACTCTTGCTGCGATATTGCGCAAAAGAAAATTTGGCATTTAATATATTCGCTTGATAGAATGTTATGAGCTATGAATCAAGAACTTAAAAAAGATATTCTCGTAATCGATGACGATCCGGCTATACTTGAGCTTGTAAGTTTTAATCTTGAGTTACAGGGCTATAACGTAGAGTCTTGTGATAATGCTATAGATGGTCTTGCGATGGCATTCCAAAAACCACCGCATTTGATTATTCTTGATCTGATGATGCCTAATATGGATGGTTTTACTGCTTGTCAGAGAATTAGACAGAATGATGTAACTAAAGAGACACCAGTGCTTATGCTTACTGCACTTAATAGAACTAATGATAAGGTTACTGGCTTTGATTCAGGTGCTGATGATTATTTGACTAAGCCTTTTGAACTTCCAGAGCTTTTCGTCCGTGTTAAAGCTCTTCTTAGAAGATCTGGTGCTATTACTCTTGCGCAGTCTATTCCAGAAGTTTTACATTCTGGTGATATTACTTTAATGCCAGAATCTAGAGAAGTTAAAATCGAAGATAAGATTCTTAGACTCACTCCGATTGAGTTTGAAGTTTTACACTGTCTAATGCAGAATCATGGACAGACTGTTTCACCAGGTTTGATTCTAAAAGAAGTTTGGGGATACTCTCCAGAAGACGATATAGACACTATTCGTGTGCATATTCGTCACTTACGTTCTAGAATTGAGGCTGGAGCTAAGAAATATATTAAAACTGTCTACGGTGGCGGATATCAGCTAATACCAGAAGGATTTTTAAAGAGTCATTCTAATGCAGTCTAAAACTTGTTAGAATGTGTTTATGTCTTTTAATAAAGTTTTTTTGATTATTCTTAGTTTCTTATTGCTTAGTAGCGTTCCAGTTTATGCTAGGCATGGTGCTGTCTCTAAAACCACTTCTGCTATTATTTCTGCACCCTTGGGTGGCTTTTTTGGATTAGCTCGTGGTGCGGTTACTAAGTCTTCTGCTTATGCCTCTTCTTTTTCTAATGAGTTTGGAGAAGGTGTGCTTCCTCGTTTAATTGGAGTTCCGACTGGTTTTATCGTTGGTGGTATCGCTGGTGGTGCTACTGGCCTTGTAAAGGGTGTAATTAATGGTGTGCGTATTAGTTTAGATAGCCCTTTCTCAGCAGCAGCAATGAGTCTAGATGGTGACTTTTTAGACTTTGATCCGTACGACTTTGACGCTACATACTAAGGAAGCGATGAAAAAAATAGAAATTTACGATACTACTCTGAGAGATGGCGCTCAAATGCGTGGCATTTCTTTCAGTGTTAATGATAAATTAAAAATACTCAGATTCTTAGATGATTTAGGTGTGGCTTTCGTGGAGGGAGGCTGGCCTGGAGCTAATCCTAAAGACATAGATTTTTTTTCAGAGGCTAAAAAGATTAAGCTGAGACACTCTCACTTAGTTGCTTTTGGTAGTACACGTAAGGCTAATACTAAAGTAGAGGCTGACCCGATTCTTGCAGCTCTTTTAAGAGCTGAGACCGAGTATCTATGCATAGTAGGGAAAAGTTCTTCCATACAAGTCACTAGTACTCTTAAAGTTAGTGTAGAGAAAAATTTAGATATGCTCAAAGAGAGCATTGCTTTTTTAAAGTCTGAAGGGCGTAGAGTTATAGTCGATGCTGAGCATTTTTTCGATGGTTTTAGGGTGGATTCTACATATTCGCATACCTTTATACAAGCTGCTTTAGAGGCTGGAGCCGAAACTTTAGTGCTTTGTGACACTAATGGTGGAAGCCTGCCAGAGCAGGTGTTTAGTATTACACAGGAAGTAGTGAATCGTTATGGCGGGCAGATTAAGTTTGGTATTCATGCCCATAATGACTGTGAGCTTGCTGTCGCAAACAGTATTAGAGCAGTTAGAGCTGGTGCCGTGCAAGTACAGGGAACTATTAATGGTTATGGCGAACGCTGTGGTAATGCTAATTTGATTTCAATAATTCCTAATCTTGAATTGAAGTATCTGGAGGAGAACTTACAGTGTTTACCTAAGGGTAAACTAAGTCAGCTGAGCGTTCTGTCTCACGCTGTTGCTGAAATTGCTAATCAGCATCATAATCCACATCAGCCTTTCGTAGGAGCTAATTCTTTTACTCATAAAGCTGGTCTCCATGCTAGTGCTATGAAGAAGCTAGACTTTAGCTATGAACATATAGATCCTAGTTTAGTTGGTAATGAAACGAAAATTATCATCTCTGAGCAGTCTGGCTTGAGTAATATACTCGATTGGCTACATAAGAAAAAACTTTTTTTTAAAGAGAGTGAGGAACTCACGGCTGAGCTTGCTAAGACTATTTTAGAGAAAGTAAAGAGATTAGAACATAAGGGTTATAGCTTTGAAAATGCAGAAGCTAGTCTAGAATTGATGGTAAGGAAGTTAATTCAGTCTAATGAGCTTTTTAACACGAAAATTAAGGCATATCAAGCCTACTTCAAGCTCATAGAGCATAATGTCTATATCTCAAATGGTGAAAAAACTGAAGCTACCGTAAGAATTGAAGTGGGAGAAAGAGAAATCCATTCAGCAAGTATCGGTAATGGCCCTGCAAATGCACTAGATAAAGCTTTAAGAAAGGCTTTGATTCAGTTTTATCCGCAGATTGATGAATTTCAGCTTCTAGATTATAAGGTGAGAATACAAGATAGCTCTTTAGGTACAGCTGCCTTAACTAAAGTACAGATTAATACGGGTAATTTAGCTGGTGACTGGGATACTATTGGAGTAAGTACTAATATTATTAAAGCTTCTTGGGATGCGATAGTGGATAGTATTGAATATGGCTTGATTAAACAGTCTGTAAAATCTATACATTAAAAATTCTTTATAAATTTCACTGAAATTATTAATAGTATTTAATTTCGTAATTACTGAATTTATTCTATACTCTTAGCTGTAAGCGTTTAATATTCATTCTTAGGTATGATAAACGCAGTTTGCTTAAAGACATTTCCAGGTTTATGTATTAAATTTGGTTGGCTAGTCCATAAAACACCTTAATTTTATATAAGAGGTGTCTAATGTCTGTTGCTGTTCCGTTTCTTGCTGTTGCAGGTATAAGTTTTGTTGAATCACTTCGTCGAAATAATGTAAATCGTTCTCCTGAAACTAGCTCTCATAAGGCGCAAAGTAATTTACCTGCTCCACAGAATTCTTCTTCTAAAGAATTACATAAAGCTCGTTAAAGTAAGTTCAAGCAGAGTTTCTGCCGTTTATGCAAGAGTTAACTTTTTATTAGTAAATCCGCTCTATGATTTAAACATACACAAAACCAGCTTGGCTAAAGTTTATGTCATCTCTTCACATGAGCTTTAGCCTTCTTTATTCATGTTTTAGTCTCTTTAAGGTCTTTATAACTCTTCAGATATCCGAGGTCAAATGCTTGAAAATTTAGAATTCTCAAAAATAGTTCCTTGTGATTCTCATTATCTTTATAAGTGGCATAATATGCCAGGTGCTTTAGAGCGTCTGATCCCTTATTGGGAGAAGGTCTCAGTAAAAGAGCATCCAGATGGTCTTTTTAACGGTGGGCGAGTTGCTTTAGATCTGGCTTTCGGTCCTCTAAATATAGCTTGGGATTTAGAACTCAGTGATGTTATAGAAGGAGAGCAATTTAAAGATACTCAAATTAAAGGGCCTTTTTCTTTCTGGTCGCATACCCATAAAATGCAGGCTATAAATGATTCTAATTCGATGTTAGTCGAAAATATTAAGTTCTCTTTACCTTTCTCTGACCCATTTTTCATCAAGCCTTTTGCGGTGAATAAAATTAAGCGTTTATTTAATTACAGAATGCAGGTCATTAGCAATGATATTAAAAGGCACTATAAATATA